>CAMLLI010000670.1 GCA_946480685.1 uncultured Flammeovirgaceae bacterium
ATCCGGAAGGCAACGTATAGGCTATTGGCGCATATACACCATTGCCCACGGAGTCTTGAACCAATGCACTGAGACTTCCGTCAGGACCAATTTCAAAACGGGTATTTACCAGTTCCGCTGTTGGTGACTGCGGAATGATCTGCCAGGTAACATTGCTACCTTGTACATTTACCCGCATGCTGGTAGAAGATATAGGATCAGTTCCGATCGGTACAACCGGAGAGAATCCGAGTGATTGTCCTAAACCATCCGCCAATCCTCTGAAGTGTTGTGCATCTTCAAATGGATTCTCAGTCTCAACGGTCCAGTTACCCCACTGTGCTTCCCAGCCTTCCTGACCATCTATATCGCCGGTTGTAAATTCTTCGAAGCCGGTTACATATAGTTCAGTTGAAAGTTTCTTCGCAGGTGCTGCTGTAACAAATGCCCGGGCATCGCGAAGATTAGCAGTTGCTGCTGTTGGTGTAGTGCGTGTAGCTTTAGGTGCTTTGCGTTCACCGGCAACTTTCAGTACAGATGCTGCTGCAGGTACTGGTGTATTACCAAATGCATACTTCAATGTACTTTCACCGGAGTTGGTAATGGTAAGCGTTTGTGTTGCTATACCTCCTACTGGAAGTTCCTGGTGCAGTGAATCCGGATCAACCGAAATAACGGCTGGTTCGCGAACCGTGAGTGATGCCACAACACCTACCAACGGATCGGCCGGTGCATTGCTGGTAACTAATATACCGGATACATATGAACCTGCTTCAATATCAGACGCATCAAATGTAGCGGCTATATCGGCTACACCTTGTACCGGTACAACACCGGATGAAGGCTCTACCGTTAACCACGCACGTGGATTACCCAGTATAACTACATCATCGATCTGTGCATACCAATCCCAGTCGCCTGTATTCGGATCGTAATAGTGCCAGCGCAGACGGAATGATGAAGCACTGTTGAGATACTCACCGAGTTCAACCGTAACAGCTTCTCCGGAAGGTTCACGATTTAAACCATGATCTTCGTTCCAGCTCAATACCGTTGTCCATGCACCGCCATCGACTTGTATATCGAGGTCAAGGAAATCAAGACCTGCATAGTTCTGGTAGTTTGCATTGTACTGCACGGCTATATTTTTATAGCCAGCTGTACTGATTACCGGTGTGATGAGTTCAGTATCAAATTCACCTTCACCAAATGCATCACTGCTCGCCGTGGCAGCTTCACCTGTGCCTGCATAGTTGGACTCTTCGTATGCTGCAGCAAATTTCCAGGTAACACCGGAGCCTGCATTATCCACTACACTCCATCCGCTTGGCGGGAAGCTTGCATCTTCAAAGTCTTCCTGCAGCAATGACGTTCCAGCGAGTATCTGTATAGCCGCAGGTTGTTTCACGGCAGATTTACTTGCCGCCTGGTCTTCGGCTACTTTATCCAGAATGCGCTTGTCAGATTTTGCATTGGCAAATTTACTTACCGGTTTCGCAGGCAGGTTTGCCACATCGGTAGCGGCACCAATTACCTGCAAGCTATATTCGAGTGGTCTTCCACCGGTGTTGTGAATACGGAACACATGCGTTGTATCATCTTTATAGTCTACAACAGTCTGCAATACGGTAGGACTAACTTTTATAGCCGGATCGCCTACTACCGCTAATGTAGCGGGTACATTCAGCTTCGATCCATCGATATCAATATTGATGTTCGCTGCATAGGTACCGAACTCCAGGTCGCCTGCATTAAATGTAACGGCAAGCTCTACGGAAGCGCCTGAAGGCAGATTGCCGGATGTAGGAGATACTGTTATAAATTCAGGAGCTTCTTCGTTTGTACCATCGATGATACGGAAGTCGTCAATGTCCAATGTAGGACCCGCCACTTCCATCAGCGAGAGGAAGAATATTTCTTCGATACTTCCTGTGAAACCCTGGCCGGTAAATACTTTTGTTTCATCAAAGTATATATGGAAATAGGATGAATCACGATCTACTTCTACCGTCAGATCAAAGTAACCGGAAGGTGTTGTGCCTACTGTCTCAAACGCAGCACCACCTGCTCCATCGCTAACCAATGCACTTACGGTACCATCCGGATTGAACTGGACTCTGGTATTTACTAATCCTGCTGTTGGCGATTGCGGAATGATCTGCCAGGTTACTCCGGTGCCTTGTATATTTACCTTGAGTGTAGCTGTAGATTTAGCTTCTGCTCCAATCGCTACCGTTGGAGATACAGCTTGAGATAAACCAAAGCCATCGGCTGCACTGCGGAAATGTTGTGCTCCGCTGAATGGATTCGCGCTGTCTACAGTCCAGTTACCGAACTGTCCAAACCATCCCTCCTGTCCACTGATATCACCTGGAATAAAGTTTTCGAAATCAGTTCCGTATTGTGTCGTAGATGCCTGTACAACGGCAGCCCTGGACGCAGCATTGTTTTCGCGGAGACTCAAGGCTCCTTTACCGGCTACATCTATAGCTTGTCTCGCAGAAGCGTTTCGTTGTACTTTATCAGCCGGGGTTGATGCAACACCCGCCTGTGTTTGCTTCGTAGTAATTTTCGTAACGGAAGCACCGAGTGCTCCTGAAACGCTTACGGTATAATTATGATCATCCGGACCATTGTTTTGCAATACCAGCGTGCGCGTTACGGTCTGTCCTTTTTCAAGTTCTTCGGATAATGAATCCGGAGTTACGATAAATTCAGGACCGAGTACAGTCAATACAGCGGGTACAGAAACCAACTCCTGGTTCGGTGCATTGTTCGCTATATCTACGGACGCAGTATATACACCTGCATTCAATCCGGAAGCATCGAATGTTACTTCAAGATCGATCTGCGATCCGGGTGCTACTGTACCTTCGCTCGGATCAACGCTTACGAATGAACCTCCTGCGAGGTAGTGAACAGCATTTTCATATATAGTACCGAGATCACCGGTCCATTGCAGCGGACCTCCGTTACCAAGACTTGGCAACAGGTTTAGTGCTACTACATTGCTGTTGGCAGCAAGGAAAAGTTCATCGTTGTCCCATGCAGCAACTGCTACAGCGCCCGGAGCCAGTGATACGTTTTGTACATAACCGCTATATTCCAGTTCGCTTACACCTTCCAGCAACGGGTGGCCAGGTGCCAGTATATCGCCGAGTTCTACAACCACTTCTGCATCGGCCGTGGATGGTATAAACGGACCGTATTGTTCGTCAATGAAACGGCCTTCCAGTTTCCATGCATCATATGAGTATACAAACTGGTTCACAATTACTTTACCACCGTCATCAACGTAGTCTGCGAGGAGATCGCCAATTACTTCCGGCTCTACGCCACCGCCTCCAAGCCATTGTGTATTGTTGGATGTTACTACAATATCATATCCTTCCAGATCGGCCAGTGTAATGGTTGGCAACGATGCTTTCGGGTATATATCTGCTTCGATATCATCATACGCATCCAGTATAGTTTCAAGGTCGGTAACATTATTGTCCGGAGACAGGATGAGTACATTGGACACCGTAGCAAGTTTCCGCGGAGTTTTCAGTTTTACCTGGTTGCTATAGCCTGAAGACGCTACCCGTTTTTCAGCTGCACCACT
>CAMLLI010000671.1 GCA_946480685.1 uncultured Flammeovirgaceae bacterium
ATCTTTATCCATATCATTGCATCGTTATTATAAGCATTGTTAGTTATTATTTTTTTTAACCTTTTTAAACCACACGTTATTATGAATTTAAAAAGAAGAGCTCCCGGGCGGAGCACGTTACTGTCATGCCTTTTTGCAATGTGTATGGTATTATTCGTTGCTTCCTGTGAAAATGAAAAGATCGAAACATCTTCCGGGGATGAAGATCTGAACCGCGTTGCCCTCAAATTACAGGAAGCCGGCTTCGATACAAGTGAAGGATTTCGAAAATTTGAAAACGGATACCTGGTGGAGTATGACATGTTCCTGACAGAGGAACAAATTGATGAGCTTGTTGAAGCATCACAACCACCATTGGCTTCCGGCAGAGAAGAACACTATCGAACAAATCAACTGGTTGTAGCAACTCCGCGTGTGTTACAAGTATATATGGATGCAGGCTTTGGCTCTTACATGCAGAGTTCATTTGATGCAGCGCTGGCGCGATACAATGCGCAGGGACTTGGCCTTACGTTTCAGCGTACAACGAATTCTGCTTCTGCAGATATCAGTATACTTTCCTTCTATGAAGTAAGTAACACACTGGGATATAGCGCAGGCTTCCCATCAAACGGAAACCCGGCAAGCCCGATCAGACTGAATACTTACTACTATAATAACTCCTCTAATCGTGCTGATGCGACTACAGTTATAGCACATGAGATCGGTCACGCGATCGGCTTCCGTCACACAGACTATATGAACCGTGCGTTCAGCTGCGGCAGTGGTGGTAACGAAGGTGATGCAGGTGTTGGTGCGAATCACATTCCGGGTACTCCTACTGCACCATCTGCTAATTCATGGATGCTTGCGTGTTCCAGCGGAACCGATCGTCCATTCACCAGTGCAGACATAACAGCTCTTACAACAGTATATCCGGGGCGTACGATACCGGCAGGAACATCCGCTGTCTATCGTTATTACAAGGGATCCGTAGCCGACCACTTCTACACTACCAACTGGGGCGAACTGGGGTCAGGTAAAGATGGTTATGTGCTGGAAGGTATAGCTATATTTGCCAACACAACGCAGGTATCAGGCACGGTTCCGGTATATCGTTACTACAACGGGAGGACGAGTGATCACTTCTATACAACAAGCTGGAGTGAGCTAGGTGCCGGCGGCAGTGGCTATACGTATGAAGGTATTGCGTTCTATGCGTTTACATCCCAGGTAAGCGGAACTGCACCGGTATATCGTTACTACAATGGAGGCAACGGTGACCATTTCTATACAACGAACTGGGCAGAGCTTGGCGCAGGTGGTGGCGGCTATACATACGAAGGCGTAGGCTTCTACGCATATCCTTAATAGAAAACAGTATAGTGTTGAATAGTAAACTTCAGGCTGCGTCATGTGGCTTGAAGTTTTTTTATTCTGCGTAAATCAGCGTTCTCTGCGGGAAAAAAATTCAGGCCCGCAGAATACACAGATAAACGCAGATAGATTTCTTTGTGGTATAGATTTGCCCTTACTGAAATCATTCTGCGAAAATCCGTGAGTTCTGCGGGAAACAAATGCAGCAACATTTTCAGCGACACACCGCCTGATTAGTCGCCAGAATTTCGGCCGGTTCACGCATCGTCATTTTATCTTTGATGCCAGGAATAATCTCTAACAACATGAAACTATACCTGACCATCTTTGCACTTTTCGTTTCTCTCGGAACTATGGCGCAAACTGAAAATGCCACGCGCCTGCGAAACTATAACAACGACAATGGTATCGCCATAAAAGATTTTGATCCTGTTAGTTACTTCAAAGGTAAAGCTGCCAAAGGCACCGAAGATTTTGCCTATACACACAAGGGACTCACCTATTACTTTGTGAACAACGAAAACCTGGAAGAGTTTAAAAAGTCGCCAGCAAAATATGAACCGGCTTACGGAGGATGGGACGCTTATTCAATGGCGGTCGATGGACAACGTGTAAAAGTTGATCCTTCCACGTATAAGATCATCAACGGTAAAGTATATCTCTTCTATAACTTCAACGGTAAGAATCACCTGCGTGCCTGGAATACCGATGAAAAGAAACACAAAGAGAAGGCTGATAAACTGTGGGTGCAGAAAATGCGCTAAAGGTATATAGATGCTTACCTCTTAAAGCTGAAAGACACAGCATTCAAACATTTATCTGAACTGCTGTGTCTTCAGTAAGAAACTAAACTATAACCTCGAATCAATTCCTCTGTTACATGCGTTCACCCAGGTTCACGCCTTTCAACTCTTCCTGCTTGATGAACGGTTGATTATAAAGTCGTTTACCGGTTGCCTTAAACAACGCATTGGCTACTGCTCCGCCTGTGGGTGGTAACGCAGGTTCACCAAGTCCTGTCGGACTGATTTCATTCTTCACAAAATGCACATCAATTTCAGGAATTTCTTTCATGCGGATCAACCGGTATGTATTGAAATTCTTTTGTTCGGCAGCTCCGTCTTTGAACGTAAGGTTGCTATAGAAAGCGTGTCCTAAGCCATCCACGATACCGCCCCGCACCTGTTGATTAGCACCGCTCAAATTTACAACTACACCACAATCTGCCGCAGCATGTATCTTTTGCAAAACCGGTGTTCCTTTTTTCATAGCGACTTCAGCAACCTGCGCTACATACGAGCGATGTGAGAAATATACACTGAAGCCTTGCGCTATATCTTTCTTCTTGCCCCACTGCGATTTCTCGGCTGCTAACTCGATCACACCTTTCATGCGGTCAATATCATATTTTATAGCACCTGTCGGAGACTGTTTGGCTTTGTTCAACAGGTTGAGACGGAATGCAACCGGATCCTGCCCTGAGGCTGACGCCACTTCATCCAGAAATGCCTGTTCGGCAAATGCAAGGAAGTTTGTGATTGGTGCACGCCATGCTCCTGTAGTTACCGATGATTTATGTTCGATTGTCTCAATCAGTAAATTCTCAACAGCACCGGAAGGAAAATTATCTTCGCGTGTTGTGTTGCCTGCATTTATACCGGCACCGCGTAATCTATACCCGATGAGATTTCCCTGTGCATCCAGCGCTGCATCAAATCTATAGCGCACTGCCGGACGATAGCTTCCCCCGGTCATATCATCTTCGCGTGTCCAGATTACTTTTACAGGAGCCTTGATGATGCTTGAGAGTTCAGCGGCTTCCAATACATAGTCGGCTTTGAGTCTGCGACCGAATCCACCACCGAGTCGTGTTAACTCAACAGTAACTTGCTCTGGTGCAAGTCCTAATAACTTTGCTGTCTCATTGCGTGCCATCTCCGGAGTTTGTGTCGGACCGATCAACTCGACACCATCAGCACGCACGTGCGCGAAGAAGTTCATCGGCTCCATTGGTGTGTGCGAAAGGAACGGACATTGATACTCACGTGTAATTACTTTTGCGGCCGACTTGAATGCAGCATCAACATCTCCGTCTTTACGTTTTACAGTAGCTTCCTTACTATCGAGTAACGTTTTGAGTATACGATCATGATCAGCACTGCTTTCAATAGCACCGTCTGTTTCATACTCGACTTTCAATGCCTTACGTGCTTTATTTACC
>CAMLLI010000672.1 GCA_946480685.1 uncultured Flammeovirgaceae bacterium
AAAATAATATGCCTGAAAATAAGACTTGCCGGGCTTTCACAGTCCGTCCACGGTTTTTTTGAAGAAATAAAGATTAGTGCTGCAAGAGCGCTTTCAGGTCTGTAGCGGTTGAGAAGAACCGGATGTTTTTGATGGAAGTGTTTTTCAAATGCAGGGTTTGCATTCCGGAAGCATAAATTTGGACAGCCGGAAAATCGTGCGACAGCTTTTCGAAATACTGCTCCCTGTTCTTCATGGGAGAGATGACCGATGTTATCAGTATCTGTGGCTGATGTATTTTTACAACGCTTACCAGGTCTTCATGCGGTACATTTTGCCCAAGGTAGTATGTTCTGTAGCCGAGCATACGCGAGAGGTAATGATTGAAGAGAAGTCCCAACTCGTGCATTTCACCTTCGGGAAGAAACAGAACAATCCTCCGCGCGGTTTTGGCAGGAAGCTGTAGCCCATCAATAGCCACTATAATTTTCTGACGAACAAGATTGGACATGAAATGTTCGTGTGCCGGTGTAATGTGTTCCGCCTGCCACAGTATACCTATTTTTTCCAGGAAGGGATATATAATTTCGGTAACGGTTCGTTCAAAGCCGTAGCGAAGTATAATGGTGCTTAGTACTTTTTCGAAAGCTTCTTCTTCCATATCGATCATGGCGAGTATGAGCTGATCGATATATACACTGGTATCGCTTTTAACTTCGCTGATCTCTAAAACCTTCCGGTTCATTTCCGCCATACTCATGTCGGCAATGTGCGAGATCTTGATACCGTTATTATTGAGAAGCGATACGTTGATGATCTTTTTCAGATCGTCATCGGAATAGAAGCGAATGTTGGTGGTAGTGCGTGAAGGCTGAATGATCTTATGGCGCTTTTCCCAAATGCGAATGGTGTGCGCTTTAATACCCGACAGCTTTTCAAGCTCTTTGATTGAATACTTACCCATCTCAATCTTTACAAACCTAAAACCCTTGGAAATGAAAAATGTTTTTTGCCATGCACATAAATTTTAATTTTATTTCCAATGGCCATAGATAGCGTAAAAGTAGGAAAAGATTGGTTTGAAGCGAGGGGATGGCAGCCTTTTCCGTTTCAGATCGAAGCCTGGCAGGCATACCTCGATGGCTATAGCGGATTGGTGAACGCACCCACCGGCAGCGGTAAAACCTATTCGCTCATGATGCCTATCGTGCTGGAATTTATCCGGAATAACCCTGACTATAAGAAAAAAAAGAATAACGGACTGCAGGCAATCTGGATCACGCCCATACGTGCACTGTCCAAAGAAATAGAACTGTCGGCTAACCGGTTGATTGAAGGACTTGAATTACCGTGGAAAGTAGGCGTTCGTTCGGGCGATACATCGGTAAAAGAACGTGCACGGCAAAGAGAAAAACCGCCGGAGTTACTCATCACCACACCCGAGAGTTTGCATTTGCTACTGGCACAAAAAGGCTATCACGATTTTTTCAAAGACCTGAAAGTGCTGGTGGCTGATGAGTGGCACGAACTGATGGGCTCCAAACGTGGTGTGCAGGTAGAGCTGGCGTTGTCGCGCCTCAAGCGTGTAGCGCCTGCGTTGCGGGTGTGGGGTATATCGGCAACCATTGGCAACATGGACGAAGCGCTGCAGGCGTTGCTCGGTAATTATTATTACGAGAAGAAATATAGTGTGATCCGGGCCGACATCGAGAAGAAGATTGAGATTGTTTCCATACTGCCCGACTCCGTTGACAAGATGCCGTGGGCCGGGCACCTCGGTATACATTTGTTACAAAAGGTTGTAGATATAGTAAAGGAAAGCAATACTACGCTCATCTTTACCAACACCAGGTCTTTTGCAGAAATATGGTATCAGAAGATGCTGGACAAAGCGCCTGAGCTCTCCGGACTAATGGCCATGCATCACGGTTCGATCAGCCAGGAGCTGCGCAGTTGGGTGGAAGATCAACTGCACGAAGGTAAACTCAAAGCCGTAGTGTGTACGTCCAGTCTAGATCTCGGTGTGGACTTTCGTCCGGTAGAAACCGTGATACAGATTGGCGGACCAAAAGGAGTCGCTCGTTTTTTACAACGTGCCGGTCGAAGCGGTCACCAGCCCGGTGCTGTAAGTCGTATATACTTTGTACCCACACATTCGCTGGAGCTGATGGAAGCCGCGGGTATACGCGAAGCCGTGCGGAAGAAAATTGTTGAAGATCGCTTCCCCTATATCCGTTCGTTCGATGTACTCATGCAATATCTCATCACGCTCGCTATATCCGAAGGTTTTGAGCCAAATGAGATCTTCGAGGAAGTAAAAGGCACCTTCAGTTTTTCGTCCATGACAGAAGATGAGTGGCTGTGGATATTAAACTTCATCACCACCGGGGGCGATTCACTGCAGGCATATGATGAGTATCGGAAAGTAATTGTAACCAATGGTATATATAGGGTAGAGAATCGTGCTATAGCGATGCGGCACCGGCTTTCAGTCGGCACCATCGTAGGCGATGCTTCCATGTTTGTGCGTTTTGTGTCGGGTAAATATTTAGGAACGATCGAAGAGTATTTTATATCGCGTCTCGCACCCGGCGATGTATTCTGGTTTGCCGAAAGAAACCTTGAGCTCGTGCGCATAAAAGAAATGGAAGCGCAGGTACGCAAGACAAACCGAAAGTCGGGCGCAGTACCTTCGTGGCAGGGCGGACGCATGCCGTTGTCTTCACAGATGAGTGAGTTGATCCGGAACAAACTCGATGAAGTTGTACAAGGTATAGAGACGGATGTAGAGATGAATTTTTTGAAGCCCGTATTCGATCTGCAACGCGACCGTTCGCATTTACCGGGCAAGAATGAATTCCTGATCGAGTACTTTCAAAGCGATGAAGGATACCATGTACTGATGTATCCTTTCGAAGGGCGTTTCGTGCACGAAGGTATGGGCGCACTGGTAGCACATCGTATCGCACAGATTCAGCCAATCACATTTTCCATTGCCATGAATGATTATGGTTTCGAATTGTTATCCGATCAACCTATACCAATCGAAGAAGCTGTAGAGACAAACGTATTGGGAATCGATGACCTGATGAAAGATATACAGGCCAGTATAAACTCCACCGAGATGGCGCGCAGAAAATTCAGAGATATAGCCGCTATATCCGGACTTGTATTTAAAGGCTATCCTGGCAAACCCGTTAAAGACCGGCACCTGCAGTCAACATCACAATTATTCTTCAACGTGTTTAACGATTATGATGCACACAACTTATTACTGCGCCAGGCCTTCGATGAAGTAATGGACTTTCAATTAGAAGAAGCGCGACTGCGAAAAGCATTGGATCGTATAGCCCATCAAAAAATCATCATCACGCATCCCGAAAAACCAACACCCCTCGCATTTCCCATCATGGTAGACCGCATGCGCGAAAAACTCACCTCCGAAAAAATCGAAGACCGGATCAGGAAGATGGTGATGCAGTATGAGGAGGGTTAGGGGATTGGAAAATTGAAAGATTTGAAAATTGAAATATTGGGAAGATTGAAAGATTTGAAAATTAAGAAGATTGAAAGATTATGGGATTGGAAGATTCGAAA
>CAMLLI010000673.1 GCA_946480685.1 uncultured Flammeovirgaceae bacterium
ATCTCCCGAACTTGTGTTTCATCGGTAGGATTCAGTAATGTTTTGCGCGTCTTTTTACCGGTAGGTTGAATGATTTTCTTCTCGCGCAGTACATGCTTCTGGTCCACTATATCTTCTACGTCCGTCTCATGTTCGAGCACTACCTCGCCGGCACTTTTGTCCACACGCATACCTTCGAATGAAGGATGCCGCATAACACCATCGCTGGTCATTTCGTTGAAGCTTACTTCACACACCAGTTTGGGCTGCAACCATACGGCTACTGCTTCCGGCGGGTTCGGACGAAAACGCGAAGGTTTATTGATGTCGGGAACTATATCAAACGGTGATTTGGGAATAACCAGTGGTTTAAACTGGGCCAGCATTTCCTTTTGCATTTTATCGTTGAAGCCGGTGCCGATCTTACCGGTATAGACAAGTTTACCATTAGTATATACACCCACCAATAATGAACTGAAAGGTTTACTCGAACCTTTGTTGAGTGTATAACCACCAATAACAACTTCTTGTCTTTTATTGGCTTTGATCTTCAGCCAGTCCGTTGTGCGCTCTCCGGGGCGGTAACTGCTGTCAATTTGCTTGGCAATAATTCCCTCGAGTCCCAACTGCTTGGCAAGGGGCAGAAACTCAGAGCCGGTGGTCTCAAAGGTTTCACTTAACCGGATGATACCTTCCTGTGGTATAACCTGTTTTAAGATGGCTCTGCGTTCGTGCAGCGGTAACGGCATCAGATTTTTGCCATCGAGCCAAAGTATATCGAATATATAGTATATCAGGTCACCGTCTGCTTCACTTCGCCAGTTTTGCAACGCACCGAAGTCGGCATGGCCGTGTTCGTTTAGTACAACAATTTCTCCATCTACGATAGCATTTATATTCCACGCTGACACCGCCTCATATACCGGGTAAAACTTTTTGTTGAATGATTTGTCATTCCTGGATTTCAACTCTGTTATACCTTCGTTGTGAAAAGCCAGTGCACGATAGCCATCCCACTTGATCTCGTAAATCCATCCGGGCTTATCATGCGGTTTATCTACCAGTGTGGCCAGCATTGGACTTATGGTCGTGGAGAAAGGTATAGCTTCTACCTGCGATGTCGATTTTATATCAAGTTTTTTTTTACGTGCAGCACTTTTGCGTGCTGTTGTTTTCTTTGCGGCCACTGCTTTTTTTCGTACAGTGGCAGTTGAAGTCCTGGATGGCTCACGTTTGACTGGCTTCTTATTTTCAGTACCAGCTTTCGCTTTTAACTGCTCGATCGTTTTCTTTGATACAACCGATTTATCTTTCAGGAGTATATCTTCTGATGTAGCATATTTATCATCGAGTTTCATAAGAAGCCACGAATTTTCACCACGGCCCGGTGCTTTTACAAGGGCGAAGGCGCCTTTCAGTTTTTTACCATGGAGTATAAATTTGATTTTGCCCTTATGAAGTTGATGACGCAGCGCTTTGTTGTTTTGAAGTTTATCGGATGAGCTTTCATCATCCGCAGGTTCATACCATCCTTCGTCCCAAACGATCACTGTACCGGCTCCATAATTACCGGCAGGAATTATACCTTCAAATGTGCGGTAATCATACGGATGGTCTTCAACCATCATCGCAAGCCGCTTTACTTTTGGATCAAGCGATGGTCCTTTCGGTACAGCCCAGCTTTTCAGGACATCATCCATCTCCAGTCTGAAATCATAATGAAGATGAGAGGCAGCGTGTTTCTGAACGACAAACTTCAGCGATTGCTTGTCGGCTTTTCCACCAACCGGTTCGGGTGTCTGCGTGAATGAACGTTTCTTTTTGTATTGGACGAGACTCATTTAAGGAAGTGATTAAAAGTCATGCCATCCACTGTTCTATACAAAATATACCCCTATACATGGCGTGGTCGTTGAGACAGTTTGAAATGTGTCCCATGAGAGGAGTTGCCGTTTGCCGGAGGAATGATTTTTTTTAAATCATGGAAAAGCCCGTTTGTATAGTGTTGCAGGTTGTAAAAAAATATATGCGTATGGATACTTCAAGTACAGACCGATTGCTCGATACCATTGTAGATGATATGGCCTATGCTGCTGCTATTGTTGACGACCTGCACGAACGTGGTTATGATAATAACTTCGAACTTGTAGGCAACACACTGGTATGTCTGCAAAGCCAGGAGCACTATGCGCCGCGCGATTTCTGGGTTGATGAGATCTATAGGTTTGACCACGACAGTATTGGGCTTCGCGGGTATTTTGTTTATGCATTGCGTGAACCTGTGCATGATGTGATGGGAATTTTTATAGCGCGCCTGGTGGAAGACTTCAGGCTATAGATGTGTGAGAGTATATTTACCCGTGCAGGCATGCCGGTATATTCGAGGCGATGGTTGCCAAATAGGGTTACCGCGATAATATAGTGTCCATATAGCTCCTCACCGGGGCTGTCCTTTGTGCATTCTGCTCGAGGCATAATTTTATTACAGTTTTCATAAAGCCCCCTCTATATGAAAAAAAATATTGGACTTCTCGTGGCGATGCTGGTGGTAAGCATGGTCACGGTCTACGCACAGCGTGATTCTGATTCAACGCGCATCAGTGCTTCCCTGGTGGAAGATCAGGTAACTGAAGAGCCGCGAACACAATACGCTCCGAAAGACTACCAGGCTGTCGAATCATGGGATATACCCGCTGCACTGCGAAGTACGCTGCAGGGATATCGTTACAAAGGATGGAAGGAAAGTGGCAGGTTCTACAAAAGTATTTATAACAGAGGGTATATATTAAACATGGAATCCGGTAGCAATACCCGGAATTTTTACTTCGATCGAAACGGAAATGAGATCAACACGCGCGTTGCCTGGACATCGCTCGATTAAAAACTATATATACTCCTCACAAGACACACGAGGCCGGGCTTCTACACCTGGCCTTTTTAATTTTCAGGTATTTCAGTTTGATCCCAAAAAGGCATTGACAGTTCTCTTAATTGGAATGATACCACGAAAAACGGTATGAATTTATTGTTAAACCCTATGAAAATCGGGGTTTAAACATTAGATTTGATCATTCCGGGAGCCCATCTCGATCCGTTTAACGATTTGACAGTCACATAGTAAAAGTAGTTGCTGTATTTGTTTTTAGACGATGCGTGGAAAACATTGTCTGTGCACAATTACTGTGGAATAGTTATTGGATAAAGCGGCTCAGCTTGAATCTCTTATTAAAATCTACCCCCCTTCAGATTTAACAGGAGTTCCGGTATCGATTTTAAATCCCAATCATACTTGAATTACTATGCGTAAGATTTTTACGATTCGTTTTCTTGTCCTGTTCTTTTTTACAACGTTAGCGCTACGCGCAGAAGCCGTAACGCTATATACCTATACCAACGGAGGGAGTACTGGCCAGTGGAACGTTGCGGCCACGTGGACAACGGATCCGTCAGGCGTAACGCTCACGGGAAGTGCAATACCAGGCAACAACGATATTGTACACATCCTCAACGGATTTACAGTAACACTCTCCGCCAACGTGACCACTACCGGTCTTACGATCAATATTCACAACGGAGGTACATTGAACCTGTCTA
>CAMLLI010000674.1 GCA_946480685.1 uncultured Flammeovirgaceae bacterium
AGAGATACGTATAGTCGCGCTGCCAGTTCGTTAACAATGGAGTTTCTTCCCAGGGACCGATCGTGACGATTGAGACATTCGCATACCGGGTACTGCCGAGCCAGTCTTCCAGTTTGTTAATCTCGCGACTTATTAGCAACGGCAAATGTTTATGCTGTGGTGCTCGGCTATATACCTGCTCGATGCCTTCCAGCGAACGCCCCGGGTTGATTACTTCATGCAGCAAATACAAATCAGCTTCTTCTTCGTTATTCTGTGCGAGCGCTAATACTTTGTCAAAATTTCGTTTCGAAAAGTATTGCTTCGCCGGGAACATTTTGTTGGATGAATGTGAGAACACGAGCGCATGCAGGTAATTGGCGGAATCGTTTTGAGTACCTTCCAGTCGCATGGATTTATAGTGCATCGCCCACCAGTCGAGTACACTGCGCTGTGAAGTCTGGCTAAAGTACTTGTTATATCCTTCGTTTAACAGCGTGGAGTCTGTGGAATAAAAACCAAGCTTTATCAATTGAAAGGCGTACTTCTTTTTAAAGAACGGATCTCTCTCCTTTTCAAGTAATGTTTTTACCTCCTGAACCAGGTTGTTGAATTCGACATCCGATTTTGCTTGCCCGATTTCATCTTCATCATCCCACACAACAGAGATATTGCTGACCGCTTCACTGCGCCTGGCTATATCGAAGTATTGTTTAAATGCTGGTCGTTTTTGTATTTCCTTGTAAAATGTATTTTGCTGAAGAGCCGAATCACTGAGGCTCCCAAAGAGGCAGTTGAATGCAGCACTGGTATCGCCCGACACCTGCATCGCTTTCATCCACTCCGCTGTAAGCGTGTTTTCATCATCGGCTGAAGATGTATTGCCATCGAGGTAATTCAGCTTACCATTATAGAAGAATGTCCACCAGGATTTGTTGCCCGTGATATCCGGGTTGAATAGCATATAGCGCAGTTCTTCCTTCTCGGACATAAAACCACACGCTGAAACGTTGGCTCGGGTCGGAATCAGCAGTATAAAACTAAAAGCTATCAAATATAGCCTGGATCGCTTTCGAATGTTTTTGAAGATCATGCTCATTTAAATGATAAAGACTTACAATTGCTTCTTCGTTGTTTTTGTGTTTGGACAACCACGCTGCCACTTCCCGTACATCTTCCAGGTCGGGCTGTTCAAAACGTATCTCGTCACCCCTGCGTATATATCGGCCGTTGTCTGTATCGCCATATACAAAGTCTTCATGCACCACAGCAATATTACTTTTTTCATCCACAGGCGCCAGGTAACGTTGATATTCCTCATGCAGTACGGCAGGAGAAAGTATACTTTTCAGTTGTCCGTTCTGGTATAGCAAAGCCCAGTCGAAAACCGGTAACGCATAATCCAACGGCACGGGATACTCCTTTACATCGAGGTATGACATGATTTCATCCTTATCAAATATAGAGTTCGTGGTTTTACTGCTTCGGATGTTGCCTGCGTTATAGCACATCAGCATGCCGCGCTTTACCGGTGGTACACCTGCCTCGGCCGGGTATTTATACTGGTATAGCCGGATGGTAGTGGACACAAGCTTTTGAGCAAACAACTTCTTCGCTTCATCCAGAAAGGCGAAGTACTTCGCTTTCGTAGTCTTTGTCCAGTCGCAGTCGAATTGTATTTCGTGTATACCTTGCAGGGTTACCGCATAGATCGAGTCGCGCTTCGCCTGTTCATCGAAATTCTTTGACTTTACATTATACGGGTTCTGCTCCCACCATGTATAGTCGTACCCCGCAAGGTTCTCAAACAAGCCGCGGAGCTTGTTCATAATTTTCTTATGTACGTTGCGCGCCAGTTCCCTGGACTGCTCTTCATTTATATGGCTGAAGGTTTCATTGGTGATAAAGATAACGGGTACAATTTCAGTTGACGTATCAGGCGAATTATAGGAGTAGTAAAATTCCACAGGAGATACGGGTACAGGACTTTTGTTCTGTTCACTCCAGTCTACATCAAAGAAGCGCAGGTAAAGTTTGCTAACGTTGAGTGCTTTATAGGTAGAGTCCTTCCACGGAAAACGGGACACATCGGTACGCCAATAATAGAAAGCATTTCGGGCGGAAGTTGGCGATGGCTTTTCGGTACAGCACACCATTAAAAACAAAAGTGCAGCAAGACAGAGTCGGTACATTCGGGAAAAAGAAATTGATGGGTGAAATTAGGGAAAAGCGCCTCAGCAAAACAACCTATAGAAAAGAATTACTTTCACTACTCAGATCGTACGGTTAAATGCTATACATACTCACAGCGATAGAACGCAACCTGTACACACCGGTATATATCTGCTGCTATATTTATTTTCAAACAGTGAGACAATGTTCAGTGTCCAGACAAAATAAAAACCCCGGAGTTTATCCGGGGTCAGCGCACGATGGATAGAGAGGGTCTGCTTGGGTTGACGGGATTCGTGCGCCAGATTAACCTAAACCTGAGATTACTAAACCAACTTCATGACAGTAGTCCAAAGGTACATGCACACCCATAGGGAAAGCAATGCGTATGAAACGACAAAGCTGCGGGCAGATAACGAATTATTACACCGTTGTTTAACGGTATGCATACGAACCGATGCGCCAGACGCGTTAGTATAGCAACCCTGTCCTGATGAACCTATCCCCTCTATATCACCGTATACTGGTGCTGTTGTTTGTACCGGTAATTGCCATAGCGTGCGCCAAGCCGTTGTTTGTGTCTCATCTTTCACCCGAAGGTATTGCCCTTACCAAAAAGAAAGGATATGGTATACCCACGCATAACTACTTCTCCCGGTTTATATGCTTTGATAATAAATGTCTCAAGAAGGCAGCCTATATAAAGAAGCAACGCAGCCATCGGTTCAAAGGGTATAAAGATGGAGGCAAGCCGCCCCGCAGTAAACCACATGCTATACCGATGACCGATTCTGTTTATGTGGCTCGCCACGAAACACCCCCGCGGGAATCCGTAAGTGCTCCCGTCATTGTACAGGCCGACAGCATCATTGTGCTCAATGAAGTATTGTTTGAGACAGATCGCTATCAACTCAAACCTGCTATCTACCCTAAGCTTGATTCAGTGGTATCGTTCATGTATAGCAAGCCGGCACTGGAGATTATTATCTCCGGGCATACGGATAACACCGGAACCGAGAAGCACAACCTGCAATTGTCGGAGCACCGCGCCAGAGCTGTTGCCGAGTACCTGCTCGATAAAGGAATAGATCCGAATCGCATTCAGCACACCGGCTACGGAAGCGCCAAGCCCGTGATGAACAATGATACTGCTACCGGACGATTAAAGAACAGACGTGTTGAAATGCTGATCCGGAGCAAACGCTGACGCACGTGAGTTTCTGCACAGATGGATAAAAAGTCACATGGAATTTTGTCTTCTTATGTTTTTACGTATTTTTCCAACGGTTAAAAGTCTCTCCCTCAGTATAATTCTAACCGTAAACTTTTGAGACCTGTGGATCGATTTATAGGCTTCTCCGCCAGACGGATTTTTTTCGCAAGCCTGTTGTTGTTACTTCTCGCACTTCCGTTAAGAGCAC
>CAMLLI010000675.1 GCA_946480685.1 uncultured Flammeovirgaceae bacterium
TCATCTTTACCATCCCAGTCGATATATATACTGTTCTCACTGCCTGACTCATACGAATATACTTCCTGACCCCAGCGGTTAAATACCTTGAACTTAACTTTGTCTACAAAGCGTGCGCATTTCTCAATGAGGTGTTGTGGTATAGTACATTCTTCAGGATTTGGACAGTTCTTCAGGTAATCGCGAATGTTAAAGGCGCTGAACTCATCGTTCTTCCCATCGCCATTCGGTGTAAATACGTTTGGCAATTCGTAATAAGGACAGTTGTCGTTACATACCGGCTCGCTTGGGTCGCTTTCGTTACCCGAACGATCTACCGCTACAATGGTATAGCATCGTGCGAATGAAGGCAGCCCTACATCTGAATAGGTAGTTTGAACAGCCGGCACTTCGGCAAGAAATACACTTTCGCCACCCGGAGTTGCCGAACGGTATATCCTATAGCTTGCGATGTCGGCCTGACATTCTGCTGCTGCATCGTTCGACCAGTTCAACACGTTGGTATAGGTTGAATTATCGCATGAGTTCTGTTGGAGTTTAAACTGATCACAATCCAGCAGATCAACGGTAAGTATAGGCTTACATGGCGGTATACTATCGCCCGGCTGCACGCAGATTATCTGCGAGAAATTTTCAAGCGGCTCCGGTATCTTTGTAGGATTGCCATAACCTCCACGCGTTAATATGCGGTAACAGTATGTGGTACCTTCATCGAGTCCCTGGTCTATATATCTCTGTCCGTCAATAGTAGCATCTACGCTATCAATCAAAACGAGTTGTTCTTCGGTTGAACCTTCCGGCCCGCGGTATATCAAGTGACGCGGATGTGATTGTATTTGGTTAGACCACGGTACACCAGCCGTCCAGGTTAACTGGATTTGTCCTACCTGCGATTTTGTATCAAGTCTTACAGCAGAAGCAACATCCGATGTTCCTACAAATTTATTGGTCAGTGGCGACCCCGGTGAGTATGCAGCAATGCTATAATTATATATACTCTCTTCGGTATTCAACCCCTGATCCAGGAACGTGGTATCATTTGTAGTTTGTACCAATAAAGAATCTGTTCCGCGTGTATATCCGACAGCCCTATATACTCTATATTCGTACGGAGGCGGGTATGTTGTTTTATTAGCATCAAACGGTCGCTTCCAGCTTACGCGAATCTGTCCATCGGCTGTTCCGGTTTTCTGCACACTCACGTGCGTAATAATGGGGACATCGGCCGGTATAGGGCCTACGCATGTATCTTTGGATACATAGCTTTCACCACCATCGGGCAAAGCAAATGTAGCTACAAGACGGTAGCAGTACATCGCTCCGGGAGCAAGTCCTTTACCTTCGTTATCATCTATATACTGTGTTACCTGTGCACCGGTAGAAGTCTTGGCAGCGATGGTTGCTATATTTTCATAACCGAGAAACTCAGGCATACCAGTCTGACAACTATCCGGCCTGAACGAAGTACTGTCGACCTTTCGCCATATCTGTATCTTTTCTGCATTGATACAGGTATAAGGATCCCACTTGATGGTTGCCGTTCGGTTGCTGAGGTTCAGTTGTGCGTCATTCCATGTTGGTGCAGGACCAACCACTTTTATGCGCCAGGTTTTATAGGTTACGAGTGATACGCCATTGCTTCTGCTATCAGACACCTTGAATACAACCTGGTATGGTTGCTCACGGATGTGTTCGCATGTAGTATTCCACTCGAACTCCAGTTTACCCGGTGAGTTCTGAAATATAGCAGGGTCCGGTGAAAATGTAGCCGGAGATTCAGACGGTATCAACTCGAATATCTGCGAGAACGCTTCGATCTTTACTTTATCCGGTGGTATATCCGGATCTGTTCCGATGATCGTTTCTTTCAGAGTTTTACCGGCTTCTATACAAACATCTTCAGGTACTTCGAGGTCAGGTCGCTGATTGTTACAGTCATCTTCAACAATGATCTGCATATCGCGCCTTACATATCCCATCGCTACCCATTTACCCAACACCTTCCTCCACTCGCGAACGATGAAAGCTATATTATATTCACCGGCGAAGCCTGGGGCATCCCAGGTAATGGTTCCGTCAAAGGCATCGATCTTGAACTGAGGCGGGCCATCATCGGTTTCATTGCCTGTGGCAAAGTCAACATAAAATTTAGGATCGTTGGGAGCTCGGTAATTTAATACCGTAGCATTACGATCGCGGTAAGGCACTACCATCTCGTATGATAAGCTGTCATTTCCATCCGGATCATAAGCGCCCGGGTTATGAAAGAAAGCTTTACCAGAGCAAGCTCTGTCGATGGGAGGAATCGTAAGATCTGCCGGAGTACTGCAACCGAGGAAGGGGTCGATAACAATTTGTGTCTCGATATAGAATGTTGTGTTAACCGAGTTATCCATGTTAAGCACGCCTTCGTTACGGTTTGGCTCAACATAGCTGATGGTATAGCGACCCGGACCACCATAAGTATATTCTACTGTATAGAATGCGCGGGCAATGCCGCGTTGCTGGTCGATCACTGAGTAGTTGGGATGTCCCGGACCAATTTCCGGAATCAGTATACGCGGGCTTTTATCACCGAAGTCAAGATAATCCTGGTCGCCACCGAATAAAACATTTGTATTCAGGGTGTTGGTATACACAATCACGGTAATGCTATACTTCCGTGCGCTACATGCTCCTATTCTTCTAACAATGATATTCCCTGCACGCAAGTGGGTTGCAAATGCAGCTACGCCAGACAAAATGAAACAAAGTACGAGGAAGATTCCTCGCAGCATACTTCGGGTTAAAAAGGGCGCCTTCATGGATGTAAATGTATTGTCCTGCTGATCAACATCAAAAGAATACGATAAGTTACAATATAAAATCTTCCAGTGGATATGGAAAGATCAACTACTTTAACGGTATAAAACGCTTTTTATTCTTCACCTAAGTGGTTTTTAGTTGTATAGACCCGGTTTGAATGCGTTCCGTTGGAATCATAAACCAGCCCGCAGCGAGAGCGCGGGCTTTGCGCAGAACATCTTTGTATACGGTGTTGCTGAGTCGCTTGTTGAAGAGAGTCGTAGTATTATTCCATACGTAAAATGTTAATGTTTACTGCCGAAGTTTTCAACGGCTATCTCGCACATGTATATATCGGAACTTGCCTGAAGATATATTTTTACATCGCTGAATTCTATTGTCCAGCTTTAATCTGCGCGTGTGTCACCATTTCTATTACACATCACACTAAAAAAATATACCCCATCTTTTTTCACTTTAGCCTTTTATACAATATCTTCGTATCAGCCAAAACCAATCACCTTAACCTGCTCATGAAACCTGACCCCCGAGCCTTGAAGGCTTCCTTGCTGAGACGCGAGCTGGAACTTCAACGCCTTATCCGACAAATGAAATTTGATCAACTCCACAACAGCCCGGTCTATAAAAATCTCGAGAAAGAACTTGTTACGGTCAAGGCCCAACTAAATCTAACAGAATCCTAATCTCTCTTCGTTTCTCCGCTTTTATCAGAAAAGACAGCGATCAATACTATTTTTTGATCACGAAATATATTTTCTGATG
>CAMLLI010000676.1 GCA_946480685.1 uncultured Flammeovirgaceae bacterium
CTCTTTGGGTATACCCTATCCGCCACCCAGGATCGTCAGCCATCCTTCACAAATTGTATCGGCTGCGCGAACGCTTCGTTTCCCGGTATTGGTGAAAGCAAACATCAATGGAGACACGACCGATGCTACACGATTCAACTCCTGGGAAGCGCTTCAGAAGGCAGTAGATCTATACCAGGTAAATCTCGGGCCCGATCATACTGCGCTTGTGCAAGAGTATATTTCACCCATTGATAATTATATTGTCCGGTTACATATACTTGACGGAAAGTCTCTATATGCAGCCAAAGTATATATTTCTCCGGAAGACTTTGAGTACAGTCCATCGGAAGTATACTGCAAACCAAATCGCTATTCACAAGCCAACTCGTATGGCATTGCAGAAACGATCGAGAACGATTATACTCCTCCCCTGCAGCTGATTGAACAGGCTGAACGCATTATACAGGCTGCTTCCATTGATGTTGGGACAGTAGAGTTTGTGTCGGATGCCAGAACCGGTAAATGGTATTGTTACGATGTAAACGCACGAATCAATTTTGACTGCAACAGTGACTCCGCTCCATGCAAGCAGTTTGCTGACTACATAGAATTCCGGTTGCAAAAATTTTACCAGGCACAACCGGTTTATATCCTGTAAATGTCTTTAACGGCTATATAGTATGGATATCGAGCAAGCACTATAGCGCAGCAGCCTCAATCCTGAATATATCACGCAAAGCCCTGCGGGCTGCATGATACCCGCTCATGCCGTGTACTCCGCCTCCGGGCGGTGTGGATGATGAACATATATAGAGTCCTTTGGCAGATGTACGATAGGGAGAACTGCGCAAGACAGGCCGCGTGAAAAGCTGATCTATCGTTGCAGCGCCTCCGTTGATATCACCCCCTATATAATTGGCGTTGTACCATTGGAGCTGCTCGGTGTTCATTGTATTTCGAGCCAGGATTCTGTCGCGAAATCCGGGGGCAAAACGTTCGATCTGTTTCTCAATAACCTCGGTCATGTCAACGGTAGAGCTATGCGGCACGTGGCAATATCCCCAGGCGGTATGCTTGCCGGCCGGAGCGCGCGTAGAATCAAAGAGACTTTGCTGGGCCAGCAGCACAAATGGATTTTCCGCATGCTTGCCCTGCCACGACAACTTTTCCGACACCGCTATTTCTTCCAATGTATTTCCGATGTGAACAGTTCCTGCCTCGCGACACAATGGATTTGCAAAAGGAATAGGACCGTCCAGCGCCCAGTCAACTTTGAACACGCCCATCCCATAGGCATACCGTTGTAACTGCCGTTTGTATACGGATGAGAATGTGTGACCTGCAATTTCCAGAAGCTGGCGCGGAGTTATATCAAACAATACTGCATGCGCGCTGGGTAACTGGCTGAGTGAACGCACATGAAAGCTCGTCATCACTTTACCACCGAGTGAAGTAAAGTGTGCGAGTAAAGCATTGGCAATAGCCACCGATCCTCCCTTCGGAAGCGGCCAGCCGTGCGCGTTGCCGGCACTCATCAGCACCAGCCCTATAGCAGCAGTGGCAAGCTTGTCCAGTGGAAGTATAGCATGCGCAGCCATTCCAGCCCATAAACCACGTGCGCGTTCTGTTGAGAAACTTCTCCCAACCATTGTAGCCGATTGAAGAGCGTTCAGCCCAAACCGGGCAAGCAATAGCGGTCGTGAAGGTATACTCAGCGGTCCCAGTATATCTCGCGTCAGCGCGTCAAAATCTTTTACGAGCGGTCCGATCAGTTTACGATAGCGCGAAGCATCGTGTCCTAAATTGCAGGCCGTTTCTTCGAGTGTATTATATAGTATGGCAGCATCTCCGTTATCAAAGGGATGTGCAGCAGCATAGGTTGGTTTCAGAAACTCCAATCCGTACTTGTGTAGCGGTAATGATGCAAAAAACGGAGAGCCTGCAGCCATCGGATGAATAGCTGAGCAAACATCATGTATATATCCCGGCAATGTAAGCTCTGCAGAGCGAAGCCCGCCTCCAATGGTTTCTTTGGCTTCAACCAGCAATACAGAAAGTCCTGCGCGTTGCAACGTGATGGCTGCTGCAAGACCGTTGGGTCCGGAGCCGACCACAATAGCATCATAATCGCGCTTTTCAAGCTGTGTCATGGGCGGCAAATTATATATTTATACTTTGCCTTTAGCATCGGGGCGTAAATATACTTCGCCATTTTTCTGTACAACCCATCGCGTTACCGGGTTAAAATGATAACCGCCACTGCCGCCACGCGCCTGCAGCAATTGTTCATAGAAAGGTTGTATATACCCGGTCTCATCAACGGCCCTGCTCATAATTTCGGTTGTCTGTCCATCCCAATTCCAAAGATAGCGAAAGCCGGTGTGTGCCTTGTCCAATACAGGACCTTGCAACAATGCTTCGTTCCATGTTTTGCCTGCATCTGTACTCACTTCCACCCGAACAATTTTACCGCGTCCGCTCCACGCTACACCGCGGATTTCAATCCACCCTTTTTCAACTGTTGCCGGATAAGCAGGATATGTAATGATCGAACGCGCATCCATTACAAAACTGAACTGACGTATCTTACCACCCGAAACCGGTTCGGTATATTTCGAAGTCTCCTCGCGTGTCATGAAAGGTGTATCGGAAAGTTCGATGCGCCTGATCCACTTCACACAGGTATTTCCCTCCCAGCCCGGTAAGACAAGTCTTGCAGGATAGCCTTGCTCGGGACGAATCGCTTCACCATTCTGTGCGTATGCCACCATGGTGTCTTCCCAACCTTTTTCAACCGGTATACTTCGTGTCATCACGGCGGCATCAGATCCTTCAGCCAAAAACCATTTTGCTTTTGAATCAATCCCGACTTCACGAAAGAGTGTCGATAACATAACACCTGTCCATTCGCTTTGACTGGTAAGTCCACATATAGCCTGAGGCGACAATGTCTCTTTACTGCCACGATAATTACCGGAACACTCCAGGAACATAATGCGCGAAACGGAAGGGAATCGTTTCAGATCACGCAGGGTAAAGATCATCGGCTTCTTTACCATACCGTGAATCAACAATTCATATTTATCCGGATCAATAGTCGGCACACCACCATGATGACGTTCATAGTGAAGATCGGATGGCGTAATCGTGCCGAACAAATTTTGCAAAGGCGTTCGTGACGATGTATCACTCGGAAGCTTGACCGGTTTTTCGAAGGGAGAACGTGTACCGATTATACCGGGTGGTGGTCCTAATTTCTTGGTAGGATCATCCGACAACTCCGCTTGTGTAACGGCAGTCTGCATCACTTTACCAAATGTGGTTTGTACCAGCACCACTGCGGCCGCAGCGGCTCCGCCCAGCAGGGTTCGTCTCTTGATCAACGGTGTAGTATTATTTCCGTCAGGCTTCATCACTTTATCTCCGGGCCTCCCCTCCGATCATCGTCTATAAAAAGTTTTTGTGCCGGCATTATTACCTGCGGCAGGTTGCTGGCATCAAGCACAATGGTAGAATCAATAATGTTATTGCGATATAGCAGGAATGCCGTCAGACTATATACTTCATCGGACGAAAGTGTTCC
>CAMLLI010000677.1 GCA_946480685.1 uncultured Flammeovirgaceae bacterium
TCATAGATTGCTTGTAATACCTTTTCAGATTACATCTTTTTATGCACTATGAATCTCTGTCATGACCTTCAACTTTCACAATCTTGTTGTATATACCCAACAGCAAAAAAGGCGCTGCCCATTGTCCTACAAACAAGGCAAGGTGATCTTTCTTAACAAGCTTAAGTGTTAGTGAAGTTGCCATAGCTCCGAGTGATGCCCAAAGGAATGTATCGGACGGCAGTTTAGATGTTTGCTTTTCGATAGTCTTGGCAACCCATCCCTCTTTGCGTTCAGTGTCTTTTAAGAGTGTCGTTTCCATAATGTTGAATATTTAGTTACACATGATACTATATATCGCTGTGTGCGATGGAAACGAATCAAAAATTACTATTCCCGAGCGTTATAGACACTTTCAGTATGGTTATAAATCACTATTGTACATTGGCAACAACACTTCCCCACCACTGTTGCGCTATTCGGGGAAGAGACTCATATCTCTTCAGCGTAGAAGTGTTCACCTGTAGCGGCTGTAGTTTCAGTCCGTACAGCATTTCACTACAGTAGCCAGTCTTACCCGCGCCTCGAAGTTTGGCATCCGGCAATAAAGGCCGCCATGTGCTATAGCACGCAAGCGATGTTTTACGCAACAGAGGTTTATAGAAGTATACTACCGGCTATTCAACCGGTAGTTCCAGAGGATGTAAAACAGTTGTCGATACGACTTTAGAGATCTTTACATTTTTCCACTTGCCGAGCTTACGCACGCTGCTATGGAATAACAGGTCGCCGCTGTTTTTATAGCGCTTGTTCAGATTGTCCTGAATAATCCACATACCATCAATGCTTGGGTCGCCTGCCGTGATCTTCACCGTATCGCCATAGTGGAAGTTACCGTTCCAGCGCTTCAGCAAGTTGCGTGATAGCGCCAGCCAGCGGATTTCCTGCTTGCGCAGCTTGTCGACATCAATTTTAGCATTGCTGGCTGTGATCAGCGGAGTGTTGTCACATTGCCGTTTAACGGGATTATAGATCGTTAAAGTTTCCAGTACAAAGCTATATTCTTTTGTAATGCGTAGAGTATGTTGTGGGCGGACTTCCTTAGTATAGGAGCCAACCATTGGGGTCAGCATAAATATACTGATTACGAAGAGGGTCTTTAAAATTTTTATCATACACAGATTCCATTTACCTGCGCCATGTTGTTAAAAATCTTGTGCCAACGCATAAATCAGGCTGTTATAGCCTAAACCTGTTACATCTTTACCCACATCATACCCAATTTAGGTAGCTGCGAGTTACGAGCTGCCAGCGGGTAGAAGATTCAGCCATACATATAGTTTTCTTTTTCGCTCCTTTGGTTGGGAAAGCAGGATGGCTTGTTCGGAAACAAAATTGTACTGCCGGGAGAAAAAAATTGGGTCATATAGGTGCCATTATATACTTGGCTGAATGTTCATTTAATATATACCTATATGAAAAGAATCTATACCGTAGTGTTTTGTGTGTATTCATTGTTTTGTTTAATCCAATGTTCGGACGATAGTGAAGTTGTCGAAGGAAAAGTTAAGGGGGTAAACCTCGTATTTACAACCAATGGAGTCGCGAAGACTATATATGCCAGATTTATTTATAGCACGGCCCTGGGCCGATATCAACTTTTGTCTCAGAACGTTGTGGAAATAAAGGCATTACATGAGATAACCGGCGAAGTTATATATGTCTATGCATTAAAAACCGGGATTGACTTGCATGCCCCGATGGTAAATCAGAAATCAAGACCGGATACTATGGTTATTCCAGCGGTTGCTTTTATTTTGGTACGCTTTACGTTGGTGAAAATGGTGAATCCATTTTCGTTCCGGCAAGCGGTATAAATTCCATTGCAAATCCTCCCATTTGCCCCGGCGGAGAATGGGCTTAATTCAAAATTGTATGATAAGGATTATCTTCGTGTTGCTGGTATTATTTCCTGCAGTCTGCTTTTCGCAGAACGAACGCGATGAAGACGTATATATTGACGTAAAGGATGACCAGGGAATAGTCAGGAAAGTAAAGATCGTTCAACCGGCCCAGGTTCTCATAGTTGAAGGAGATAGTATCTATATAATTTCCGATGAACGTGACTTGCGGCAACAGCTTGAGCATAAAGTACATTTTGATATTATCAGTAATCCTGATTCTGTTCAGCGACTTCTGCTACAAAAGATCAAGGCCGTTATTGTGATAAAGCATGCCCCGGAATGATGCTTTGCCGGAGAGATTTAATTTTCCCGGCATACAGTTGAATTCTTTTTGGTATGACTAATCATCGACAACGAATAAATCGTTAAATTAGTCATCGCGATGCATGGTTTTATACCAGCCTGACTTTCCAAAACAGTACCCTCATGAAAAATATACTCTTTATACTTGCTATGGGCGTTGCTGTGTCGTGTGACAATGACGCGGACGAGCAACCGGACATAAATGATGTCATCGGCTTCTGGAGCCGAGAAACAGTCTTCTTAAACGAAGTGAATTCAAGCGAATACGTTGACTTTTTAAATAACGGAACAAACTTCCTCGACCTGAAGGAAGATAAAATTTTCCATCGCGCGTACGATCTCGGGACATGGCGATTATCCGGCCATACATTGACACTTGATCGTGAACCGGCCGGTTATGAAGACTGGGAATATAGAATCGTATCGTTCTCAAAAGATTTCCTCGTACTGGAATTGAAGCTGGTTGAAAGTAAATACTGCTGTAGCTTCGATGCGTTTGCTGATGATGAGATTATAACCATTAAGGAAGTATATAGAAGACCAGATTAATTAGTTTGTAAACTATATATCCCTGTGGAACAATTCCGTAAGCTGAAAATCCATCTGCTGTTTCGTAAATTGTCTGTTGTTATTGTAACATTTTGCTGACATTTTAGTCTCTCCATATACCTGCCTGAACATCTGCTGAAGAAAGCTGTTGTCTCCATTGTGTTTGTCAATAAACGACCCAACTAAAAATAAATGTTATGAAAAACCTCCACCAACTCGATCGCAGAGATTTCATGAAGTCTGCTGCTATATTTAGTTCTGCATCCTTCGGCCTGTCAACCATACCCGATATGTCAACGGAAACACTTCCTGTCGCTGATGAACGGGCCAATGTTATTGGTCCGCGGGAAGGATTTTCTCCGCAGATCGGTACGCTGCTTTCCATGATGACATGGATGCGAACCACGATACTTTATCCCGTTGCAAAAATGACAACCGAAGAATTAGACTATATACATGATGAGAAGTCTAATTCAATAGGCTCTATGCTGCTTCACCTGGCTGCTACCGAACGGTTCTACCAGATTCATACTTTTAACAATAAGAAGTGGGGTGACTGGCCCGAGCAGGATAAGAAACGCTTTAGTATAGCGATGAGTTTGGGCGATGAAGCGCGTAAAACAATTAAAGGTAATAATCTCGATTATTACCTGAGCACACTGAAGGAAGTGCGCGAAAATACCATTAGTGAATTTAAAAAACGTGACGACAAATGGCTGCTGGCAGTAGACGATGCGTGGTTCTGGGGGCCGACCAACAACTATTG
>CAMLLI010000678.1 GCA_946480685.1 uncultured Flammeovirgaceae bacterium
ATCCGAGGGCATATCATAATGACCGCGTGTTTCCAGCGCTGACGTTGTTTCCGTTGCTATAAATTTCTTATCAGGATAATCTGTCGGGAATTGTTCAAACTTCGTATGATTATAGTTGTATCCGATCAGATCGAGCGCTCCTGACTTAATAAGGCTGTTGTGTAAACCTACTTCGTTATTTGCCGTTGTGATCGGTCGTGTCGTATCGAGAGAGTGTACTATATCTACAAGTTCTTTGGTAATGGCGACACCTGTACTGTCCCATTGCTCACCGATTTCGTTGCCTACACTCCAGATCATAACGCTGGCGTGATTTCGATCACGCTTTATAAAATCTTGCAGATCACGTTTGTGCCACTCGTTCCAGTATATACTATAGTCGAAATCAGTTTTCTTTTTCTTCCACATATCAAACATCTCATCCATTACAATGAAGCCCATGCTATCGCAGAGATCAAGCAATTGTGGTGCCGGTGGATTATGAGATGTACGTATAGCATTTACGCCCATCGTCTTCATGATTTCCAGCTGACGCTCTGCCGCACGTACATTAAATGCCGAACCGAGACATCCTAAATCGTGATGAAGACAAACTCCTTTTATTTTTAATGATTCACCGTTGAGGGTAAATCCTTTCTTGCTATCAAAATTAAAACTCCGTATACCGAATGTAGTTTCGTAATCATCTACCACATTGTCATCTATCATAACACGCGTTACCGCCTTGTATAATTTAGGATCATGCACATACCAGCGTTCTGGTTTAGCGATATTCAATGACTGATCCACGTCAATAGCCGCACCCGTCTTCACAGATTGAGAAGATGCTACTTCCTCCACAAGCTTTCCTTGCGGATCATATATTTCTGTTACAAGCTTTACTGTTTTACTTTCAGCCAGATCGTTTTTAATGGTTGTTGTTACCTGAAGAGAAGCTGCCTCATCTGTAACATTTGGGGTACGAATAAATATACCATTATAGTTGACATAAACTTTAGAAGTCTTTACAAGGCGCACATCACGATATATACCTGAACCAGAGTACCAGCGCGAATTAGGTTGCTTTGAGTTATCAACCTTCACTGCAATTATATTCGGAGCATTAAATTTCACAAACGATGTTATATCGTATTCAAAAGATATATATCCATTCGGACGTTTCCCCACCGAATGCCCGTTTATCCAAACTTCGCTATTCAGATATATACCATCGAACTGTATAGCAATGTGTTTGCCTTTATCGAGAGAGTCGAGTGTAAATATTTTCCTATACCAACCAATCCCGCCCGGCAGCGCACCGCCACCAACTCCTGCAGGATTCTTTTCATTGAATTCGCCTTCTATACTCCAATCGTGTGGGAGATTTAGTGTACGCCAGGATGGGTCGTCAGAGAACGCATCCGCTTCATGAAGTGAATCACTTAATTGAAATCTCCAGTCGTTGTTGAAATCTTCCTGAGTACGTGTTACTTTCTTTTGCGAACAAGAAAGAACTACAAACAATGAGACAAGCACGAAAAACTTAAAAAGAAACCTCATATGGTTAATTCGGATATATATACTCTATTAAAAAAATAAAGACTTCCCGGGTTTTGCGAGAAGTCTTTATCTGTCAATCAAAAAAATGTATTTTATTTCTTAGGAACAAAATTGTAAACAAGATAGCATGGTCCATCACAGGAAGTACGCAACACACCGATCTGCAAAAAGTTCTCAGTTAAAGCGAATAACCTGATAGATCCCCAAGCAGCTACACACTCATCGCGTCCTTTATCATGCAATGGAGTAGCATCAGTCATTGTTAATGTCTTCGCATCTTTATCAAGATAATATGTACCGCTTTCTGTTCCTCTGCTTGGAATCATTAAGTGGTTGCTCGTAACAAAAGGTCCACCCTTTAAGCTGAATGTCATGGTACCATAGTCGCCATCAGGCATTAACCATGTATTCCCAGCGTAATCGGGACTCCAATTCCAGCAATCTCCACCATCTTTCAAACAGCCGCCCTGCCAGCCATTGTCTGTTCCAAAGAAATATAGCGGACCGGGAAAGTGATTGGCATCAATATCCAATATCCATGTTTTCTCATTACCTACACCTCCGGAAAGAGCAGTCCAAAGCGGGTCGTTCACATAGTTCAGATTATCTTCTGTAACCGTTACTGTAACAGGATCCATCTCTACTATACCACCGTCAGTAACAGCCGAGAACTTAATTTTATACTCGCCCTTAAAAGCAATACGAATGGTATCCTGAACTCTGTTGGATTTACCTGTACCATAGTCCCAGATCGAAATTGTACCGGGTGTTGTATTCTTCAGAATCACGGTGTTTCCTCCTGGGTCAGCCGTCAAGTCTTGCGTTACCTCAAATGTAATCTCAGATTTATCCAAAGGAGCTTCTAATTCATGCTCCTCCTGACACGACACTGCAAATGCAAGCGTCAGGGATGCGGAAAGTATCTTTATAAACGTCTTCATATTTTTATTTATTAAATATTACCAACCATTATTTTGTTTCAGTACGCCATTTGACAAACTAACCTGTGTATTAGGTATCTGTTGCAGGCCTTTTGTTTCCAGAATTTTTGCAGCAGAGATTGTCTTTGTGGTTGCAACACCACCATTCAAAACTTGCGTAGTTTCAGCAATTGTACTTGCAGCAACATCAACTCCCTGACGAAGCAGATCCCAGTAACGTATACCTTCGAATGCAAATTCAAGTTTGCGTTCATTCATAATGTTTTCCTGTGTAACAGGTGTTTGAACGAAGTCATCTCCGTATGCACGCTCTCTAACCTGATCGAAATAATTCTGCGCACTAGAGCTTCCTAATTCTGCAGCCATTAACAGTACATCGGCGTAACGAATAACTACGTAATCCTGAAACTGGCTGATTTGGAAGTCACTGTTAAGGCCAAGTTCTGAAGCCAATTCTGCCGACACGCTTTCGCCATTCAAATTGATCATCGGAGTATATTTCTTGTTGTAGTAGCCGGTATACTCACGCTGATCAGATTGCTGATCAAAAGCAAGATTTTCATCTTCGATGGATATAATTGATGCTACTTTACGAGTGTCTGTGCTGCTGTATGCCTCCCAGAGGTTCGGGTTAACTGTTACACCTCCCCATCCTTTTCCATAAGGGTATGAAGAGTAGTTACGCATCCCCAGCATCACGAGCCACTTGTTACCATCATCGTTACCTGTTGTATAGTCGCTGGTATAGGTATATTTTATAGCAAATACGGTTTCTTTGTTATCCTCCTTTGCATAGTTAGTACCTGAGGCTGCCGGCCAAAGATTTGCAAAGTTCTCCACCAAGCCATGGCCGCTGTTTGTAATTACATCTTCCAGATAAGCCAAGGCTTGTGCTTTACTGATTACACCTGCTAGATCACTGGCTCCATAGTATCCAGTATAGTATAGATACACACGACCTATCAGAGATTCTGCAGCCCATTTAGTTGCACGTCCACGCTCAGACGAAGGCTGGCTTGCATACGATTTTGCCGCTAAGTTTTCGCTGGCGAATTTTAAATCTTCTGCAATCTG
>CAMLLI010000679.1 GCA_946480685.1 uncultured Flammeovirgaceae bacterium
CAATGGTGGGTATTGGGTCGATCCACGCATTCGCGGTAATGGTATACTCGATATAAACCCTTCAGATATTGAAACGATATCCGTATTGAAAGGTGCAGGGGCTACAGCGCTATATGGATCAGATGCTGCCAACGGTGTGGTCGTCATCACCACGAAGAAAGGTGATAAGAAAGCGGGGCTCGGAGTGGAGATCGGATATACCGCCAGTGTTGAACAAGTTGCATTCACCCCGCGTTATCAAAATGTATACGGTCCGGGTTTTGATCGCGACCGAAATATATCGCTCGGTGCTGATGCTTCCGGGTGGGTTCCGGTAGACCTGGATCAGGATGGTGAAGCGGAAACAAAACGTCCGTTGTTTGAATCGTACGCGCAATTCGGACCGAAGATGAATGGCGAAGAAGTAATGTGGTGGGATGGTACAAAACGAAAATATAGTCCTCAACCAAATAACTATAAAGATTTTTACAGACAAGGGTATAATTCGCTGTTCAATGCCGCCATCAGTAATAGAACTGAAAGAGTTGCTTATAGATTTTCTTATTCGCGAAATGATTATGCCGGTATACAGGTAGGTGGTAAACTGCAGCGCAATACGTTTAACCTGAATAACTATATTAAAATATCAGATCGCCTTTCGGCCGATGTTGTGTTGAATTATTCCAATAGCCGTGTGCACAATCGTCCGTTGAAGATTAATCGCATCACCTCAAGCTGGGACGGATTTTTCAGCAGGGCAGAAGATATGTCGTTGTTGCGCGAGAAGTATAAAACAACGAAAGGGTATAAATGGGTACCGTACGATCAGTCACAGCGCGATCCTGCTGAGGCACTATATTTTACAACACCGCGAGGCTATGAAATAATGAATTTTTTCTGGAAGCAGCTTCGTGATAGCGAAGATGAAAATCAGAACCGACTTATCTCCAGTGCCACGCTTCATTATGAGATTACACCCAACCTGCACTTTCGCGGGAAGATCGGTAATGATTTTACGAGCCTGTCTATTAAAGGAAAAGGATACAACGAGTATCCCACAATGTTTAATGTAAATAGCAGTACCGGTTCCTATAGCGTGTCCAATGGACGATATTCCATTTTATACACCGATGCGTTGTTAACCTATAACAAAACTGTCTCATCCGATTTTTCTTTTTCAATCAACGGTGGTTTTCAATTACGCGATGAACAATATCGCGATCAGGCTACGGCCACAAGCGGAGGATTGGCCGTAGAGAATTGGTTCAGCTTGAACAACTCCTATAACGCTACCAAGATTGCTACCGAGACACAGTCGCTTATTTTGAAGTATGCTTTTCTGGGCGTGGTTAATCTGAACTATAAAGATTTCCTCTTCATGGAAGGTACTGCACGGCAGGAATATTCATCAACATTGGCGCCCGGCAATAACCGGTATTTTTATCCTTCTGTTAACAGCGGTTTCGTTTTGTCAGAAGCTGTAACGTTGCCCGCATTTATTTCATACGCTAAACTTCGCGGATCGTATGGCGTGGTAGGAAATGCTCCGCCGGTATACGAAGCCAATATATTATATGACCTCACATCATTACAGACAACACAAGGCTCCGTTATAGCGGCATCAACACAGGGTAATCTGTATGGTAACAATGCGATCAAACCCGAGAATAAGTACGAGACAGAATTCGGACTCGAAACGAAACTATGGGCGGGAAAGATTGGTGTTGACCTGACCTACTATGCCAGCCGGATAAAGAATCAGATTCTGAAACTCGATTTACCTACGAGCGTAGGGGCAAGTAAAATGCTGACGAATATAGGTCAGTTGCAAAACAATGGTTGGGAATTAGGCCTCAACACGTTGGTTACATCTCCATCGATCACCTGGACCAGTGCGGTAAATATAGCGTTGAATTCATCTAAAGTCCATTCGCTTGGAAATGGTATAGATAAGCTGGTATTCCGCGATCTGGAAGGAAGTGCTATACAGGTTGTGGCAGAGCCAGGCGAGTCGATCGGAAATATATATGTATATCCACGCAAAACAGATGCGAACGGTAACTTTATTATCAACGATAAAGGTGTATATATCATTGACAAGACGCGTTACGTCAAAGCTGGAAACATGCTGCCAAAAGTAACCGGCGGATTTGTGAATGCAATACAGTACAAGAATTTTAGATTAGACCTTACGATCGATTATAGCATCGGTGGCAAGATTATATCACCTCCGCTAAAATATGGTATGGGATCAGGTATGTATACCAGCACCCTGCGCTACCGTACTGCCGAGACGGGTGGATTGCCTTACTATATTAATTCAACGGGCAATAAAGTTTTACTGGACAACCATGGCGAAGCGGCACCCGATGGAAGTATGGTATATCATGATGGTGTTGTATTGAAAGGCGTAACTACCGATGGTGTTCCGAATGGGACAGTCATTGACGCACCTACGTACTACCTGAGTACATACGACTGGGGAAGCAATGCGTGGAATGAACGTGCGGCTATATATGATAATAGCTATATAAAAATGCGCGAAGCTGTACTGAGCTATTCATTACCGACTGAGTTGGTTAGTAAACTTCATTTTCAGAATATTCGCGTGTCGCTTGTCGGAAGAAATCTTTTTTACTTCTGGCGCACATTGGAGAATCTCGATCCGGAATCTACCATTGGTACGAACTGGTTAAACCAAGGCATAGATGAAGGAACGAATGCTGCCACACGAAGTTATGGCTTTGCACTTAATATGAGTTTTTAAAAAGGACAGTAAGGTGAAGCGCGGAAAAGTTATAGCAGGTATAGGTTTGTTGATGCTGTTGATCAGTGTCGCGTGTAAGAATGAACTGGATGACCGGTATGAGAATCCGGACCGTACGGCAGACGCAACCATCGATCAGTTTTTTACATCGATGCTGAATAATAATCGCGTTCGGCCTCAGTATTGGGAAATGAGCACGTTTATCAACTGGCACATTGGTGTATATACCCAATCGGTTGGCTTTCTGAATACCGAATATGTATACCAGCAGAACGAGACCTATATAAACAATCGGTGGGATGATTTTTATCGTCCGAGTGCGAACGGCTCGGGAGTGATGGCTTTATACCGCGAGATTGAGAAAACGTATGCTGCGCTTTCGGCAGATGAGCAAAGGAACATGGGAGTATTTGTGCAGGCTGCTAAAGTAGTATTATATGAGCAAACTGCGCAGATGGTTGATATGTGGGGAGATGTACCTTTCAGTGAGGCAGGCTTGTTGAATAAGACCGGTGAAGTGGTATATCCGGCTTTTGATAACGGTGCCGTTGTATATGACACGTTGCTTGCCGGGTTGAAGGAAGCGTCCGAATACTTTTCATCGGCTCAGTTGTCTTTATCTACGCAGTCTGTGTTCGCTACGCAAGATATTTTACTGCATGGCGATCTCAGGCGTTGGCAGCGATATGCCAATGCACTTCGTCTTCGCCTGTTGATGAGGATCTCGTTTGTTGATGAAGCGCGCGCAAAAGCAGAAGTAGCGGAGATGCTCAATAATCCTGCTATATATCCGTTGCCAGGCG
>CAMLLI010000680.1 GCA_946480685.1 uncultured Flammeovirgaceae bacterium
TCCGATCTCTTTCAGAAAATCAGCATTCACTTCTGCAGCCATGGCATCGGGTATATCACTTGGTTCAGGGTTCAGGGTGATGGTGGCAGCTTTTTGAAAATCGGTCAATACAAGTTTGTGATCATCGTTGAACAGAATTTCAAGTATGGTATGTTTTGGCTTTTCGTCTTCGGGTACCAGGTACAGCTTGCCTTTCAGCATCAGGTGAAGACGAAGTATATCATCTTTCCTGAATTTGAAATATAGTTCTTTTCCTTCGCGGTATACTTCCGTGAGTGTTTGTTTTAATAAGGACTTTCGGAGTTCTGCTTCCGATGCATTGGACTTTTTATCCAACACGAGATTAACATCCTTTACAGCTTTGTTGTGTAACTTCTTTTGAAGATTGATACTGAATACTTGGAGGTCTGGTAATTCCGGCATAGCTGAATGGGTTGATGACTTGAAACTTTGAAACGGACGAATGTACCAGACTGTTGTAACAGTTGCAACTATAGCCGTGCGTATAAACGAAAGCGGTCATGGCCTGCAAGACTATATATAGATTTCACTCCGCTGTTTTCGCACCCGCGAGGACAACGGTATGCCTACACACCGAAGTCTTCATCAATCAGATCCTTGTTTACCATAGCACCTGCTTTAGTACCGGAGGCAATGGCACCTGACACGGAGCGCATCATTGTGGTGTTGTCGCCGGCTGCATATACACCTGGTACGGTTGTGCGTTGAAAATCATCGATCTGCAAAAAGCCCTGCTCGGTCAGCGCGCAGCCCAGTTCCTGTGGCAACGTGCAGTGTTGTTTAAAGCCGACACGCGCGAACACAGCCGTAACCGGGTACGTTGTCTCGTCAGCGAAACGGATGTTGGAAATATACCCGTTGTTATGATCGATAGCCGTAATTTCTTTTTCAACCACAGCAATGTTTTGTTGAGCAAGCTTCGAAGTTTGTTCTGTTGTAAGTGTAGATTTACCGTTGGTGAACAACACCAGGTTGTTGCTCCAGTGATGAATGAACCTGGTGAACTCAAACCCGATATCACCATTCGCCAAAACACCAAGTGGTTGCTGTTTCACTTCATAGCCATGGCAATATGGACAATGCAGCACCGATATACCCCAGCACTGTGCGAAGCCCTTTATATCCGGCATCAGGTCGGTTATACCGGTGGTAAATAGAAACTTCCGGGTATGGAACGACTCGCCTGCTTCAGTTTCTAACGTAAAGTCATTGTCTTTTCCCGCAGCACGTGTGGCCAGTCCGTTGTGAAAGCGTACGGTGTTATATTTCAGCACTTGCTGCTTTGCCGCTTCACTGATTTGGCTGGGCGATTCACCATCGTGCATAATAAAGTTGTGGGAGTGTGGTGTTTGCCGGTTGCACGGCATCCCGCTGTCGATGACCAGTACATTTCGAAGGGATCGCCCCAGTGTCATTGCTGCCGAAAGTCCTGCATAGCTTCCGCCCACTATAATTACATCGTAGCTCATAATACATATTGAAATTAGATCGGACTAAAGATAGACCGGTAATTTTACATATGCAACTTTGTTGCATATGTGAAATTATTCTTGTATTATACGATATACCCAGACGAAAGAAATAGGTGCGTGCGTCCATGTAGTAACACAAGGATAACAGTTACTCATACCAATCGGCAGTTATCTGCCCCTGGCTATATCTTTCGACTGTTTTTTGCGTTAGTGGTTTTTGAAACGCTTGATAAATTTACCCCTCGAGAGCACGATTTACCCCAAACCCTGTATGAAGGCATTCATCTCACAACTCAATCCGCGATCGCCTTTCCGGATCGGAGCATACCTTGTTGAAACATGGAAGTCTCCTTTTCCTTATTATCTGAACGATGATCGGAAGAACACATTGATCCCGTTGGGCATGAGTCTCTTCCTCGTAGTGTTTATGCTGGTGTTCCAGCCCTACAATCCTTATAAGGTATTATTGATTGGCACTGTTACGTTCATTGTCCTCTTTGTTAATATTGTTCTGTTGCCTAAAGTATTTCCTTCTACGTTTGATGCGTCCAATTGGACCGTAGGTAAATATATAGTGTTTACTATATGGCAACTCTTACTGGATGGTATTGTTACGGCCATTGCCCTGGATGTATTTAATTTTCATCCCGAAGTCGCTTTTGCCGATAAGATCTTTAAGGTATACTCTGGTGTTTTCACCAATGGAATTATACCGATAGCGCTGGCGACACTGGTATTGCGTAATCACATGTTACAGGAAAACCTGCGCAGTGCCGTGATGGCAAATCGTGAGTTGGAAAAAATCCGCTTGATGAAGGAAGATCCAGGTCATGCAAAATCAAATGTTGTCACAATTTACTCGGATACCCGTGAGACACTGGATCTTGCGTTGTCCGAACTTTTATACGTGGAGGCTGGCGACAATTACTCTACGGTTTACTGGAAGAATGAGCAAGGTGTTGAAAAGAAAATGCTGCGGATCAATCTCAAGAACATGGAGAGCCAATTGGACAATTACTTTGCTATCCGTTGTCATCGCTCCTTTATTGTTAACATCAATGCGATCGATCACGTTACCGGAAATGCCAACGGCTATAAATTAGGAATCAAGGATACGAATTTTTCAGTGCCGGTATCGCGCGCAAAAGGTAAGGAGGTTATCGAAAAAATAGGACAGTTGCGAAATGTGTTTGAATTGAACTAGCCGTTCGTCTCATAATCGCAGTTATTGATACCTCGCATTTGTATCTCGTAACTTAAACCAATCCACTCGCTACATTCGGGTATGTCTATACCTCTGTGCAGGCTTCATTCGCGTTAGGAAATCAAAAATAAAAACGCTTATGAACGCAAAGCTCATCCATCCGACAGGTATAGTCCTGCGAAAAACATTCTTGCCAGGCGCGGGTATCTCCGTGCCTCATTACCTATATAGAACAGTCCGTCTGTTCCCAACGCCTGAAAATCGGTTGAGACAACCAGGCATGGTATTGTCTCAAACTTGTCTGTCAACTAAAAATAGCTAATCCCATAACCCTTTACCTCACTATGAAATTACCCCTATCGTTTCGATTTATAATGGGCATTACCCTGCTGGCATCGTTTATTTTTTCGGATCTGTTCGCACAGTCTACTCAGACTATACGCGGACGCGTTGTTGATGGTGTGAGCAATACTGCACTAGTAGGTGTGAGTGTAATGCTGGTAAGCACCGATGAAAAGATATATGGAAGCACAACGGATACAGACGGACGGTTTCGTATCGACAACGTCCCGGTAGGGAGGCACACCGTTCGCATTACGTATATAGGCTATGAAGAACAAACCATTCCCAACGTTATTGTTACTGCCGGAAAAGAAGTCGTGCTTACCTTGAGTCTCACCGAAAGTGTGAGCCAGTTGAACGAAGTTGTTATTACGGATGATGTGAAGAGCGACAAGACTGCTACCAACAATGATATAGCCGTGGTAAGTGCGCGTTCGTTTAATGTAGATGATACCAAGCGTTATGCCGGTGCTATAGGAGATCCCTCGCGCATGGC
>CAMLLI010000681.1 GCA_946480685.1 uncultured Flammeovirgaceae bacterium
TCTTGCGACACACGCCCCTGAAACGTGCGTGTCTACCAATTCCACCACTTCGGTTTATGTTGACCGTTGCTTTACGTTAAAAACAACTGGTCAACGTTTATCTATCCTTTAAACAATGTGCCCAGGACTGGACTCGAACCAGCACACCGGTTAAGGCACTACCCCCTCAAAGTAGCGTGTCTACCAATTTCACCACCTGGGCAGGTGTAAAATTTCCCTTTTTGCAAGGGCGACAAAAGTAAGAAGCTTTATTAGATTAAACAAAAAACAGTCGTTATAAAAAACGACTTAACCACATGCCGGCCAGTAAAGAAAGAATGCCGAGCACCAGACTTGTTGAAATATATAACACCGAAGTGGCTGCCATCTTCTGATTAAAAAGCGTTACACTTTCCCATGCAAAAGACGAGAAGGTAGTATACCCGCCACAGAAACCAACGCCCCAAAACAATTTCACATTCTCTGACATATCTGTCTTTCGTAATGCCAGCCCATATACAAACCCCAGGATAAACGACCCCACCAGGTTAGCGGTGAGCGTACCATACGGGAACGCTGCCGGTATTTTCGTAGTTATAGACTTAACCGTTATATACCGCGCGATGCTGCCGAGCAAGCCGCCTATACCGACCAATACTATTTTAATGAGATCCATGAAGTAAATATAGAGCCGAGAATGGGAATTGGACCCACGACCTTCCCGTTACGAGCGGGATGCTCTACCCCTGAGCTACCTCGGCCTGTCGTGGTGTTATCAAAATTAAGCGAAGGAAGGTAACTACAAAATCGCTAAATCCATTAAATTGTCCCAGTTATGCTATCGAAGAAGTGTAAATATGCTATCCACGCTCTCGTCCATATGGCTCGGGATCCGGAAGAAAAATTTTTGATCAAGGATATATCTGAAGCCTGTAACATTCCGAAAAAATTTCTGGAAGCCATTCTGCTCGACCTGAAACGCTCGGGTGTACTGGGAAGTAAACAAGGTAAAGGAGGCGGATATTTTCTTCGCATGAAACCCGCAGATGTTAACCTCGCGGAAGTTGTACGTCAGTTCGATGGTGCTATAGCACTCGTTTCATGTGCCGCTCATAAGTTCTATGAACCGTGTGCAGAATGTGAAGACGAAGAGACCTGCACCGTGCACGATGCCTTTCTGCAAATACGAAATGCAACCGTGGAGATGTTGAAAGCTGATACACTTGAATCGCTTGTGAAAAAAGAAGCGAAACTGAAAGCGCGTAAAAAGCGTTAACCCTACACAATATTCATTATAACTCTATTAATTCAATAGGGATTAAGTATTTTTAGGACTTCAGTATAATTGTTTCACTTAAACACGATAGATTATGTCACTCCGACTAGGCGATGTAGCCCCCGACTTTACAGCAGAAACCACCCAAGGTACTGTTAAATTTCACGAATGGCTCGGCAACAGCTGGGGCATTTTGTTTTCGCACCCTGCCGATTTTACTCCGGTTTGTACAACAGAACTTGGCTCTATGTCAAAACTGAAGCCAGAGTTCGATAAACGTAATGTAAAAATCCTGGCGATCAGCGCAGACCCGCTGGAGTCGCACAACAAATGGATTGGCGATATCAATGAGACACAGAATACAAATGTAACGTATCCGCTCATTGCTGATCCCGAATTTAAAGTTGCCAACCTGTATGGAATGGTTCACCCGGCAGTAGATAAATTTACAGTGCGTTCAGTATTTGTGATTGGTCCTGATAAGAAAATAAAACTGACGCTCACCTATCCTGCATCTACCGGAAGAAACTTTGATGAGATCCTTCGCGTGGTCGACAGTCTCCAACTTACAGCTAACTATAGCGTGGCAACACCTGCTAACTGGAAACATGGCGAAGATGTAATCATCACAGCCGCAGTGAAAGATGAAGATATACCAGCTAAATTTCCGAAAGGCCACAAGCGCGTGAAGCCTTATCTGAGAACAACACCACAACCGAATTTGTAATTTATACTTTGGAAGTATAGTCTTATAAGAAAGCTCCTGTTCTGGCAACGGGAGCTTTTTTAATATACCGTTCAATCGTAATTCGCCACACTTTGATTTACTTTTCATACGCTTCCTGATTTCCGTCACCTGCAGGCATTGAGTTTCTGTTTACTTTAACGGTATGGATACCCGCCTGACAGGCTATAAGACAACAATACTCTGTTTGCTCTTCGCTGCAAGCTCCTGTAATAACCGGGGCGATGTAGTAACACCCGCGGTAAAACCATTGATGGAGGCGGTATATGCATCGGGGTTTGTAGTATCTGAAGACGAACATCAGATTTTTTCAGAGGTTGATGGGACAATAGCGGCCAAGCTGGCAAATGATGGAGACGTTGTCTCAAAAGAGGACCCTATATTTATCATAGAATCCGGACAACAGTCAGCGCGCTTTAGCATTGCCAAAGAGAACTATGAACTTGCCCTTCGGAATAAAGGTGATAACTCTGCCGTGCTACATGAATTGAACGCAGCTGTAGATGTTGCCAAATCGAAAATGGAATTCGATTCAATCAACGCAGAACGCTATACTAACTTGTGGAAGCAACGCGCCACTACACGTGTAGAATACGACCGGTATATATTGCTCTATACGAATTCACGTAACGAATATACCGCGCAAAACAGCAGACTGAGGCGCATGAAAGACCAGGTAGCACTCGACTTACAGAACGCTTCCAATCAATTAAAGATTGCCGGAGACGAAAGTGGTAAATATATAGTGAAGAGTGAAGTAAACGGTAAAGTCTTCAAAACTGTTAAAGAAAAAGGTGAACTGGTGAGGCGGAGCGAGTTGCTGGCTGTTGTGGGAAGAGACACTGGTTTCTATCTGCAGTTGAGTGTTGATGAACTTGATATACAGCGCGTAAAAGAAGGACAGTCGGTGTTGGTAAAGATCGATGCCTTTCCGGATAAAATCTTCCATGCTACCGTACGCAAAATATACCCGATGGTAAACCGGCAGCAACAGTCGTTGCGCGTGGACGCTGTGTTGCAAGGTAAATTGCCGGAACCTTATTCAGGATTAGCTGTTGAAGCCAACATTGTGATCCGACAAAAGCAGAAGGCCATTGTCGTTCCCAAGACTGCGTTGTTGCCCGGAGATTCACTGATCATCAAAACAGATGACGGTGAGAAAAAGATACACGTTACTACAGGCATTAAGACACTCGATGAAGTAGAAATAACGGAAGGTATAACAGCCGATCAGCCATTGGTATCCTTCACTTCCATACATTAATACATATATAGTATGTCGTTGCCGTTTACCATAGCCCGTACACACCTGGTATCAAAACCGAAGCAAACTATTGTTGCCATGCTTGGTGTAACCTTTGGTATAGGCATGTTCATTGCCATGGTAAGTTTAATGACCGGGCTGAACGATATGACGGAGGATCTTGCCATGACATCGTCACCGGATATTCGTATATACCACGATATAACAGCAGACCGTCCTTCGATCGTGCAGCAGGTTAATCCGTATGGTATAAATATAGTATATCA
>CAMLLI010000682.1 GCA_946480685.1 uncultured Flammeovirgaceae bacterium
TGATTGGTATAGCAGCCGTAGTGGCTGTGCCAATCGCTTCTATCGGTATATCAACGTGGCTGCCAAGCTTTGCTTATCACATTTTGTCGCAAGTATATTAGGATGAATGATAGATCTTGGAAAATATAAATGGGATTGACGTTCATCAACCCCATTTACACCTTCAAAACACACTCGCATTATTTGGTTTTTCGGTTGGCCCGAAGTGCCCAGGTAACGCGACCTACTTGCAAACCTTCATGCGACTGACCTATAGCGAGGTGATGCATGCCATTTTCATAGCCTTTGCCTCCGGATACAATGAACTGACATTTAAACTTACCGCCTTTTGGCAGAACCATGTTGCAGAGTTTGATCTTGCGCAGGTGAGGTAAGAGTATACGTGCTGTTTTCTTCCGCTTGTCGGCTTTTACTTCAATGCCTCTCAGGTTCATAAAGGCAAATAGATTTAGCGGAACTTCCAGCCATAGCTGTGCATCTTCAGGAAGCGCGCGAATCAATTCAATATCAAAAATCCTGCGCTTGTCGGGAGCGCCCATCAAATTAAATTGCATGGCAGCATTCGGTTCACTCGGATCAACATCCACTACGTTAAAGTTTCGCCACGTAACATTGTTATAGTTACGGATAAAGTTGGTGAAATCATTCCAGTCAAAATTACCGGGTGCAGGTATTGGTGGCGCAGCATCTTGTGCGTGATTCAATATACCTACAAAGCAGTAGTGTCCTTCGGCTGGTATATCGGCTGCCGGCCATGTAACAGCATCGGTAACGACCATGGTATCTCCAACCGGTACATTTACAGGATTTGAAGTGCCGATGAGGTGCCACATATCCGGAGTTACCAGCGTTGCTACTTCACTCCAATATACCGTGGAGGTAACACCATTGGCTGCACTGCCTCCTCTGTTTCGGATTCTGGCATATATATAGTTGTCTTGTCCGAATTCAACAGTATAGCCTAACGTATCGGAGTTCTCTGTTCCACTGCCTTCACCAAACGCTGCAGTCGGGTTGGCTACGAGGGTAGGAGTAACAATTATATCCGGACTTGCACTGATGGCACCGGCATTGGGTACAGTACCGATATCACCTACGTAATCGCGCATATATACATCGGCAGTAATTTCCAGCGTGTGTTCAATGATTGCGCGAAGGTCAGGCATTACACCAATGTTGCCCGCTACTCCGCCTCCTTGTGGAGTTCCTGTAGCAGGGTCTGACAGTAATGAACGCATTTGCAACGGTGAGAGTAGCGTTAAGGCAGTTGCTTTATACATACCTTGCAGCGTTAGGGCAGCGCCAACGATGATAGGCGAAGCACCACTAGTACCTCCGAAGCTGCTGGTATAGTCATCGTTCAAGGTTGCTGTACCATCACCACCTAATGATATATTTGAGCCGCGGTTGCTATAGCCGGCTGTAACTATATCTTCACCCCATGCATAGCAATCAATACGCGAACCGAAGTTGGAGAAGCCTGCACGATCGTGCGGTGTTGTTGAAACCGAAGCACCAACCATAATAGCACCTGAATCGCGGAAATGTATACTTCCCCGGTTAAGTATTGTTAAGCCTGAACCATTTACCCAGGCATCCAGATTTTCATTTCCGTTACCGGCGGCTTCTACTACAACAATGCCGTTGGCTACTGCCAGACGTATAGCATCGAAGTCTGCACTGTCAGTTTCAGTTGGCAGGAATGAACGTTGCACTTCCAGCAACAATACATCGCCCGCATTCATGTTGGTAATAGCAGACACAATAGCATCGGCAACATGCAATGCTGTATTGGACGCTGCTTCGTAGTGAGACACCATACGCACATAACTTACGGAAGGTGCTATACCGACTACACCGCGTGTATTGTCAACGCCTATAATTTCTCCGAGCACGGCTGTACCATGATCGCCAATATAGGTTCCTACACCATGACGGTTGTCATTGAACACAAGTGTTGGTCCGGCAGCAGCAAGATCTTCGTGCCCGGGTATCCATCCTTGTTCAAGGTCTACCAGCCCTACACCTATACCTGCACTGTTGGGTTGTGTCCACGCCCATCGGGCATTGATACCATCAGGCGCAGCATCGACATAGCCTTGCTGTGCTGCGAGTACATCGTCTGCCGGATTCACAAGCGGATCGGTAACAGACATTTCTTTATAGGCTGTCTCAACTTCATGTGCTTCCTGAAACATGCGGATCAACTCATCGGGGTTGCCATCGTAATGTCGGTTGTCGAGTCGCCAGTCATTGGACAAGCTATTAACCGGTGGCAATTCAGATTGCTGCGCTTTGCGTTCGAGTTCTTTCAACTGTGCTACGGAAACGCTTTTTATACTTCTTCGAAAAGACTTGGGTGGATATTTCTCCAGGATGTTTGATACTCTATCCATTTGATTTTTGCGTGCAAACTCTTTCAGATTATCGCCTTCGAGATAGGAGTATTGATCGGCTAACCTGACAATAACAAAACCACTGAATGGTTTTACCTTTTCGGCATGATTAAAATTTCGTTTTGTGTTTCGCCTTTGGTCCAAAGTGAAACAGCGAGGATTTTGATGGTTGTACATACAGAAAAATTTTAGATGAACTAGGAAAGAATACAAAGCAGCCAATGGCAGCCAACGGATAAAATGATACAATGACTCTTGAACGTAATTTGATTTCCTATTCCAATAAGGTGGGAATAAGTATGCGGAGAGCAGGGCGACAAAAAACGCTGCACTTTTTTCAAAGAGAAAGTTGCAGCGGGTTCTGTTATCAAAGATAACAATTCAGCGACCTGATGTATATCTTCACACACTATTAATTTTATGTGATTACACGCGAATTCCCCTTTAGCGTGTTACACCAAGTAAAGCGGTGCATGAGATATATACAGAGACAGCGTTCTTATCGAATATATATACTTCAACACAGTGCAGTTCATCAAAGTATATATAGATCATGTACCTGGGGACTTGCTGTACGGTGGTTGTACAATCTGAATTTGTTCTTAAATTAAGCTTTTAAAAAAATATACTATGGGATTATTTTCAGCACTACTTGGTAATGCCGGAGCGGTAGGCAAAGAAGAACTGGTAAAAGACTTTGGCAAACTGTTGATTGCCGGTGAAGAAATTGAATTAGGCTTTAAGCTGCTTCGTGATACTTTTATCTTCACCTCCAAACGACTTATACTGGTTGACAAGCAGGGAATCACAGGAAGCAAAACAGAGTATATGTCTGTTGCCTATAAAAATATTTCAAGATTCAGTGTAGAAACGGCCGGCACGTTCGACCTTGATGCTGAGTTAAAAATCTGGGTCTCCAGTGAGGTAATCCCCAGCATCACCAAGAAGTTCAACAAGTCCGTGAATGTATACGATGTGCAAAGTGTACTGGCACATCACGTATTAAAATGAATGCTTGACCGAACTATATACTCATAGCTCCGCGGCTCACAGCTCGCAGCTAATTTAGTTCGCGATGGAGATCGGAAGAGCGTCGTGTAGGGCAAGGGGGGTGTGGGGGGGGGGGGGGGGGG
>CAMLLI010000683.1 GCA_946480685.1 uncultured Flammeovirgaceae bacterium
ACTACATCTTTCGCAGGCATTTTCTTTACAAAGACCAACGCATTTCTAGCATGCACCAATGCACCCGCACAATCACTCTGCGTCCGTGCCAAGGCACACTGCCGCATGTATATAGTAGCAATGGCAATGGTATCGTGCGCATAGACAGCCCGTTGCATCGCCTGTTGCTGATAGTGCAAAGCAACCGGGTAACGCTTCAGATGCTGGTATACCGAACCAATATCACTTAATAAGCGAGTGATGCGCATATCATCGCCTTCGTCTGTTGCACGTGCAAGTGACTGACGGTAATAATATAGTGCAAGTGAATCACTATTGTTCCCGCTAAAACGATCCGCGAGTGTTTCGAACGTCTGTGCTGTATTAAAATTGTATAGCGTACCGGATTGACCAAAAGATACATGTACTGCGCTGCCGATAATTGCCCCCAGAATAAAAAAATTGACCTTCTTCATCTAATGATTCTCTTTTCAGTAAACCATAGGCCGGGTCTATCTGGTTTACGTGTATCGCTAAAGGTTATACAGAGTATAATTTCAAAATACATCTCCCTATGTATAGCTGCATTACCGAGTTCAAAAATAAACTTTTTATCGCTTATGTCTACTTAAATGTCCGTTCATCTAAAAAAGAGTTCATCAAACTATTACCATACAACTATATTGGGTATGCATACAATACATTTATAACCATTAATATGTTATTCATTCAAGACAAAAGGGATGATCGAAAAAACATATCCCAAAAATCCGGCAGGTCGGAAAGCCAACGGTCGCTTGCAGGTAACATCCGTCTGGCAACGCTTTACAACGCTGGATGATTTTGATACTTTTATCAACCAACCCTCATTACACTGCGTCCACTTATCTTTTTCAACCTGCTATCAAAGCATCTTCTATTATGGATCATCTCACCACACCATCCCACACCACGCTCCTGTTGCACGCTACGCATACATTGCTGCAGGCACGTGATTTCGATGGTGTAATAAATACTATACTACCAATTGCCAGAAAAATTACCGGTGCTGATGGCGTTACTTTTATAGTACGCGAAGATGATTCGTGTCTTTTTGCAGAGGAAGATACAACGCAACCGCTTTGGAAAGGTTCTCGCTTCCCTATTCATCAACGCATTGAAGGCACATCGATTCATCATAATGAGACGATTTGCATTGCCGATATTTATACGGATGAACGTATCAACACGGAAATATACCGATCAACATTTGCAAAGAGTCTCACGATAGTTCCTGTTGGAAATGATACCGCTACGGGTGCCATTGGTATATATTGGGCTGATATACATCTGTCTTCGGCAGAAGAAATTTCACTGCTTCAGTCGCTGTCCACTATAGCAACTGCTGCCTTCGAAAACATCCGTATATTTCAGCAGCATCAACAAATGGAAATGCAACTGGATAATCTGAAAAAAGAGTATGATAGTTTAAATAAAGAGTTCGAGTCATTCTCATATTCGATGTCGCACGACTTACGTGCACCCTTGCGAGCTATTGTTGGTTTTTCACGGATGCTGGATGAAGATTATCGCGATGTGCTGGACGCCGAGGGACTTCGCATACTAGGTGTTGTTCAACGGAACGCCTATAAAATGGAGAACCTTATTGATGAGCTGCTCAAACTTTCACGCGTTGGCCGAAAAGAAATTATAAAGATTGTTATCGATACGCCACGACTGGTACAAAGTACAATTAATGAAATCAATAACTCCGTTTCGCACAAGAGTACAATTCAGATTGGTGCATTGCTGCCTTCGTTTGCCGATTATGCTTTACTAAGCCAGGTTTGGATTAACCTGCTGCTGAACGCTATTAAGTTTTCATCCCGGAAGGAAGCGCCTTTTATTGAGATTGGCTCGTACACGACCGAAACACATATAGTATATTTTATTAAAGACAACGGTGCCGGTTTTGATATGGCGTATGCTGATAAATTGTTTGGTGTATTTCAGCGGTTGCACAAGCCTACAGAGTTTGAAGGTACTGGTATAGGACTTGCGCTGGTACAACGCATTATCAATAAACATGGGGGCTCTATTTGGGCGGAAGCCTCTGTAAACGAAGGAGCGACCTTTTATTTTTCGTTACCGGCTCAAAACTGAGTAACCGAAAAATAAAAGAATCGCTCCTTTCTTTTACGCTATATATACTCGTCTATTTCTTCACGATACGTATATCATCAACACAGAAGTTTATCTGCAATGCTTTATCGTTCTGGTTCGCGACCACCATTACAACAGCATTATCAAGCGGAAGCTTCTTCCAGTCTACATAAGTGTTTTTATCAGGGATGTTGAAGTCGGTTAATGGTATCGACAATTCGATCCATCGTCCAACGGGAACCGTTCCGTTCTTCCACGGCTCGAGCTTCACGGCATAATTTTCATTATTGGCGATTCGCACTTCTATATATACTGCATCCTTCCACTCGTATGCTGTATAGAAATTGAACTTCAGCGCCAGATCACTGACAGGCGTATCATCACTGATGGATGTCGGCCAGCTATTGATAGCATAACCGTTCGCCTGCCCCCAACCTGTATAGGCAGAGATTGTTCCGGAAAACCGGGTGAACTTTCTTCGGGCTACCGCCGGAGCAGAACCGTTGGTTGATTCACTGGGTGCCCAGGTCCAATTGCCTATACCATCGTGGTTAAAGATATCTTTCGTGGTATCATTGAGAATGAGTGTACCTTGTACTTCTGCACTGGCGGTTACAATCTTCAACGTGCCAATGGCCTGTAGCCTGGGCGTTATAAAAGCCAACCGCGTTTGACTCGCATTGATATGAATCGCGCTCGCGGGCACTTCAACATTACCCGGCAATACAATTTTCTTGATACCCATAAAGTACTCGCCACTGATGACAAGCGAATCGCCCCACACCGGCATATCGGTGCTGACGCCTGTTATAAAAGGTGAAACCGTTGCCCTGAAAACTTTTGATGCTTCACCACTCTCGGTAACAACTGTAATCGTACCATCAGCATCGCCTCCGGCCGGAATGCGTACATATATAGTATCATACGTGCTGCTCACGGTAAATGCGGTAACGTCAATCGTCTGACCGCCCGTAGCAAAAACAACTTTCTGTATGTTATAAAAATTACTACCGATGATGTCCAGCATCTCTCCTTCCGTAGCAGGCAGCGAAAAGTTAAATTGCGTAATGACAGGCGCAGGTGACAGAAAGGTAAAGTTATAGGTTGCTTCTCCATGCGCTGTTGTTACTTTAATCTGATTCGGCAGTGAAGCATCTGTACCGTGCAGCGGGAGGTCTTCAGGAATTTCCACAATTATACTTTCATCGCGCACGTAGGCAGGATTTATACTTACAACGGTATTGTTCATGGCAACGATTCTTACGTCTTTAAAATTTTGTCCTTCCACAACAATCTTTACTCCCGGAAAAGCTTCGGTAAATGTGCTGTCGCGATGCGCGGGATCTATCAGGCGTACTTGCATGATAACGGGAGCACCAATTTTTTCGTCATCGCTGC
>CAMLLI010000684.1 GCA_946480685.1 uncultured Flammeovirgaceae bacterium
TATGCGCCCACCATGGAATGGGACACCGCAGCAGCACACATCATTATGAACGAGATCGGTCTCAAAGTCCTTCAACTCAATGAACGGGAAGAACTCGTATATAATAAAGAGAACCTGCTGAATCCGCACTTCCTCGTGCGATAGGCACACCGTTGTACGCCACCTGGACACGCTACAGATTCATCGCTGGAGCCTTCAGGCTTCACCGCTGATAAAAAAAACGTTGTTAAGAACTCGTCCTTCCTCGTAATGTTGACATAATAACCTGAACACCGCATCTTTATAGTACGCCTCGCGTTTGGAAGAGCACGGGCACGTTAACATCGTGGGGCGCATGCCGAACAGGCTATGAGACAATAGTCAGCAAAAATCACAAGTATAAAGGTGGAAGCATATTCGGAAGAGGATCTGATCAAATACCTGAAAGAAGGTCACGAAAGTGCTTTCCGCATTGTGTTTGATCAATACTATCGCCCGCTGACGCTTTTCGCCATGAAGTATATTGGTGATGTGGAGGAATCAAAAGAGATTGTCCAGGAATTCTTTATCCGCTTCTGGACAAAGCACGATGCCATCAACATTCGCTTTTCACTTAAAACCTATCTATACCACGGAGTCCGCAATGCGTGTCTCAATTTTATAGAGTCCAATAAAGTCGTGCAACGCCACATGCGCGACTATAACAAGGCTGATCTCTCCAGCGATAATCCGCTTGAGCGCATACTGGTTGCTGAGCAGGAAGAGCTTTTCATGCAGGCCATCGATCGCCTTCCCGAAAAATGCCGCGAAATATTTTTCCTCAGCCGCATCGAGAAATTGTCCAATCAGGCTATAGCCGATCAGTTACAACTGTCCATTAAAACCGTGGAAGGACAAATATCCATAGCATTAAAACGATTACGCGATTTACTGATCTCAGTTCTCGTACTGCTGTTTTCGTAGTCCAAAAAATATTTTTGTAAATTTTTCTACTGCCTTTAAGGGTTGCTGTAAAATTTCCTGTCTATAGGGCGATTTAATTTTTACCCAAGCCTTAAGAACCCTATGCAGCAATTTTACTCCGGACAGAAATATTTCAGGTGTAGTAAGCAGTTTACGTATAGCCTCCTGGTTGGCCTGGCGTTGTTGTTCGGTGCTACCGTGCCGGTATATGCACAGCAGGTAACATTCTATGAAAGCTTTGATGAGACAGACGTGGGCGAGTTACCCGAAGGCTGGACCACCTGGCAAAACGGTGGAGGCGGTGCACAGATATACTGGGCCGTGTTCAAGTATAATCCGTTTGGCGTTGAGAAATATGCGATCTCAAATATAGAGCCTGGTCGCGATGGCATGACTGATGAAGACTGGTTGATCACCCCCAGGATAACACCGGCTGAAGGTGATTACCTGATGTTCGATAGTCGCAGATCATTTTTTGATACAGGCGATAATTTTGAAATACGAATATCCACGACAACGAATAAAGCTCCTGAAGCATTTACAGAGACATTGGCAACCTATACCGAAGCCGAGATGCCTTTCGAAGTAGAAAAGCTGCGCATCGATCTTTCGGAATATAAAGGTATACCGATACATATAGCCTTTGTTCACATTTCAAATGTAGGCTCAGAAGCAGAATCCGGAATATGGTTTATGGATGATGTGGAGGTGCGTCCGATTCAGGCCGCCTATATCGATGATACCTATTTTCGTCAGGCTACATCCCCGCCACAACCTCCTGTAAAGCTGGGTGATGTTGCTTTTCCCGGCATCGTGGAATTTGCAATCAATGGAGATTACGATAACGTTGACCTGACGTCAATCACTTTTACCACCGAGGGAACCACCGATGTTTCGCTCATTAAGGAAGTAAAAGTATACTATACTACGGATGAGTTTGTGTCCATTGATGATCTCATCGCAGGACTCGTGCCGCTCTTTGGCTCATTGGAAAATCCAACGGAAACATTTGAAGTGACCGGAAATGTATCGATGGAATTGGAGAACCTCCATTTCTTCTGGATAGTATATACATTGGACGATTCGCGTGAGCTCACATTTCCGTATCCGCAAATCGATATCACCTTCGAAAAATATATAGCGAACGGAGTAGAACATATACCTTCCGTACGAACATACTTCGGTGCTATTGATGTGGTGCCGCCAACGGTGGTGAACGATAATTTCACGGACGCCATTGAGATCACAACCGATGTTGAACGCTATGGATCGTCAACCTATCCTGCTACATACGAACCCGAGCACGATGTTATAGCCTACTGCCAAAACAACGGCTATGAAATGATACACTCAGTATGGTGGCACTTTACAGCTCCGGGCAACGGACTGGTTACAGCTGATCTGGCAGAATCGCGATTCAATACCATCGTAGCATTCTTCGATGAGAATATGAACCAGGTCGCGTGTAATGATGACATCAACAGCAACCAGCAGCAATCACGTATTACCAATTATGCAATGACGAAAGGACAGAAGATATATATCCGTGTCAGCGACATTGGTGGATTTGGCGGCACATCGTATCATGAATCCGGTGTAGTGATTATGGATTTTACCTTCTCAGCACCCGTGGGTACCGAAGACGATTACCGGGCCATCACTATATCTGCACCGTATCCGAATCCCGCATCAGCGACAGCGTCATTTGTTCTCGAGGTGCAGAAGCCGGGCGACATCACGATCGATATACAGGACATGGTTGGAAAACGTGTGCTCGAACAGCAGGCGAAATATAGTCCCGGTAAACACACCGTTACATTTGATGCTTCTGCGTTGCACCCCGGTACTTATATAGTGCGCGTGGAAGGACACGGCACGCAGCAGGCCCATAAACTGATCATTACCCGGTAGAATATATACTATAACGAAAAGCTAAATCTGTTACCCTAACCGTATTGTATGCAAGTAAACAACGATGATGAGCGCAAATGGTACCTGGCCACCAAAGTATTAACGAGTGGTCTGGATGAAACTGAACAAACCGAGTGGGAGACATTGAAGAACGATCTCACCTTTCAGCAGGAATTTGCGCTGGTAGAAAAGTACTGGAGCAAACTGGATACACTGCCGTACCAGCAGATTGATCCGCAAAAAGACTGGAAGATTGTTCGCGATCGCGTTCAGCAGGAAATACCACTGCAGCGTGAGCGTGTAGCCATGCCGTGGCTTCGCTATGCTGCCATTGTTGTAGTTTGCATGGCGGTGTCATTCTTCGTGGGATCCCGAATGAGAAACGGCTTTTTCTCCGGTGGAAGCCAACAGCTCACCACCATTGAAGCACCGGCCGGTTCCAAAACCTATATAACATTACCCGATAGTTCTAGGGTGTGGCTGAATGCCAAAAGTAAAATTTCATTCGATGAGAGCTTCGGTATAGATAACCGGTCTTTAAAGCTGGAAGGTGAAGCGTTCTTCGATGTGGTGAAGAAGAAAGTTCCGTTTCGGGTAGAGACACCGTTGTATACAGTAGCTGTACTGGGAACAGCCTTCAACATTAAAGCCTATAGCGATGACGA
>CAMLLI010000685.1 GCA_946480685.1 uncultured Flammeovirgaceae bacterium
CTAAAAACCTCGAAGCAGCCGTGAGTGATTTTAACCTTGCTATAGAAAAAGATCCGAAACTGGCTACAGCATACTTTCACAGAGGCGATGCCAAGTTCAGCACAAACAATTTACCGGAAGCAATTAAAGATTATACGCAAGCTGTTACACTTGGTTTGAAAGATGCTGTACTCTTTAACAACCGCGGTAAAGCATATTTCAAACAGGAAAATTACCAGGCGTCTATTGCTGATTTTACTGAAGCCATCGAGCGCAAAGGCGATTATTTAAAAGCGTATGAAAATCGTGCGAATGCGTACTATGCATTGAAGAAATACGATGAAGGTGTACGCGACTTCCGTGTCATCGAAAAGATGTCGGAGAAGCCGGAGCCCGGATTATATAAATTACTGGCCGATGGCTATTACGCTACAGAACGTTTTGTGCCCGCACGCGACTACTACGACAAACTGATTGCAGCCGGAGTAAAAGATAAAGATGCATACCTGAGACGCGGTCTTATGCAACTCGAAGCCGGCGAATACCAGGAAGCACTAAGCGATTTCGATAACGCACAAAAGGCCGGTGAAAACTCCGTAACATTATTTGTCAATAAAGGGCGTGCCCATATAGCATTGGAAAATACAAAGGCCGCGATCATCGAGCTGAACAAGGCTATAGAACTTGATCCAAAAAATGCAAATGCACTTTTCAACAGAGGATATATAAAAGAAACGATTGAAGATTTTGAAGGCGCTATACTTGATTACAACAAAGTAATTCAAATCAACCCGAATGATGCTATAGCATTCTATAACCGTGCTACCTGCAAATCAGAACTGGAAGATTACGGTGCCGGTATATCTGATATGGATGAAGCTATACGCATTGACACAAAGAATGCATCGTACTATAAACAGCGCGGCAATTTTTACTATCAGATGAACGAAAAAGAAAAGGCCTGCTTCGACTGGAGAAAAGCCGTTGAGTTTGGCGATGCAAAGGCACGCTTTCAAATAGACACGTATTGTAAATAACGATCTCATTCTGAGTTTTGGTATATCCCAAAACAAAAATAAGAGCTGCTTCACACGAGGCAGCTCTTCGTTTTTTAAGCAGAAACAGAGCTATACGCTATTGGTAAAATTTTTGCTTCTATCTCTTTCAAATCTTACATACGGAAGCATTCCGGTATAATTCATCTTCAGCACGTCCGAAGATTATTCAACTTTAACACATGAGGAGAATAGTGAAAATGAGAACGCTTAACCTGTCGCTGCTGCTGCTTTTGGGTGGTATATATACTGCATGGGCCAACAACAGCATAACCGGAAAAGTAACTACAGTAATAGACGGCAACACCGTAGAGATACTGGGCGATGACACACAAACCTATAAAGTAATACTGGCCGGTATAGATTGTCCTGAACTGACACAGTCGTTTGGAGAATCCGCAAAAAAACATTTAGAGAAAGCTGTCCTGAATAAAACTGTGACAGTGAACTTTCAGGGTAAAGATCGCAAAGGAAATTACCTCGCAGTAATTCTCGTAAAAGGAGATACAGACCTGCGCATTGATCTTCTGAAAGAAGGCTTAGCCTGGACATCCGAAAAAAATCCAGACCCTGAATTAGAGAACTACCGCACCCGCGCCCAGGAAAAACGCAAGGGCCTCTGGAAAGAAGATAACCCCACCCCACCGTGGACACACCGCAGAGAGCAAAGCATGCTGGAAGCCAAATCAAGTTGATTCCATTAACCTCAACACATCAACACCCCAACACATCAACACATCAACACAAAAAAATATAGCCTGCAAAAACAGGCTATATTTTTAACTATATATATCGCGAAGAACCGCTAACGTACCTCATAAGCCGGTGGCTTCGGCACATTAAAGGTTTTCGTTTTCAATTGATTCTGGATTTCAACAATGGCACGCTCCAGTTGAACATCTATACCTTTTGCTCCTTGCGTGAGATCTTCCGGTACATCTATATCCGGATCAACACCGTGGCCTTCTTTAAACCAGGTTCCGTCAAGGTTATACATACGGAACGTTGGCACCGTTACACCACCACCATCAATAAGTGAAGGCACACCACTGATACCGATCAACCCGCCCCACGTTCTGGAACCGATCAGCGGACCAAGACCAGACTTGCGGAAGTAATCGGGGAACGCATCACCACCACTACCACTCCAGCCGTTGATCAACATAACCTTTGGACCAAAATTTCCGGCAGGAGGCCATGGCCATGTAGCACCATCGCGTGTAGCCCAGTATACAAGTGCCGGCCGGTTCAGCATTTCAATAAAACGATCGGGGATCTGTCCACCATTATTAAAGCGTTCGTCAATTACCAGCGATTTTTTATCGAGCTGTGCATTGAACTGACGGATCAATTCGTTCTGTCCGTCTATACCTGTACTGCGCACATATATATACCCTGCCTTTCCTCCGGTCGCCTCTTCCACACGTTTACGATTCTGCTCGATCCACGCCAAGTGACGCAAGCGTGATTCATCGCGTAGCGTTTCCACTATCGCTGTTTTGGCTCCGGTGAGTGAAGGCGAAGTGTTATAGGTAACTTCTACCGTTCTTCCTGCCAGACCTTGCAACGCAGCCGATGGCTCGAGCGCTGTTGTTAAAGCAACACCGTTGATCGCCAGTATATAATTACCTTCCCTGATATCAACTCCCGGAAGATCGAGTGGAGAACGTACTTCAGCATCCCACGGAGCACCGCGTATAATTTTCTTTACTTTATAGTGTTGACCATCAACCTGCCAATCTATACCTAAATATCCTACGGATAATTGTCGGCTGCTTTCTTCATCTCCACCACCGCGATAAGTATGCGAAGCATTCAACTCACCAATCATTTCACCTAACACGAAATTTACTTCTTCACGCGTCAATGCACCGCCAAGCATTTTCAGGTATTGATCTTTTACGGCATTCCAGTTTACACCGTGCATAGTAGGATCGTAGAAGTAATCACGTTCCAGGCGCCACGCATCAACCAGTATCTGTCTCCACTCCTCTTTCGGATTTACCAGCAACTGCATTTCGTCGGTACGAATTTTCTTATCTGTCTTCTGGTTCTCTTCAACCTTTACGATATAGAAGCTTTGATCCTTACGCACCAAAATCTTTTTACCATCGGCAGATACTTCGTAGCCATCAACATTATCTACAATTGTTTTGGACTCACGTTTTTCGAAATCAAAATATTTCAGAGGTCTTGTTTTACCATCCGAGCCTGTGTTGGGTAAATGATGGTATAGCAATTTACCTTTTACCGTTTGCAGGCTTCCGAAATTACCCGGATCGATCGGCAACATAATCAGTCGCGCCTCCAAACCATCAAGATCTATCTCTACCGGTTTTACTTTTTCATCCTTCTTTTCATCGGCTTTATCTTTATCACCATTTTCTTTTTTCTTCTTATCCGATTTATCTTCTTCTTTCTTTTCTTCCTTCAGATTTACCACATCATTCTTCGGAGCAAGTATGGAAGGCGTACTTTTCTTC
>CAMLLI010000686.1 GCA_946480685.1 uncultured Flammeovirgaceae bacterium
TGCCATACCTATATTTACCGCATGGCGGCTCATCCAGTGTTCATCGGTCTGGTTTGCGGCCGCCTGCATTACCCAATCACGATTACCTAACCATGTGCTCCAGGTAAAACTTTGTGTTTCTATTTTAGCAGCAAGGTCCAGCAGTGCTTTGTCGTGCGTGATCATAAATAGCCACTGAATGATCATCTCATTGTCTGTACCACGCGAAGTTGCCCACTCCGTCCATTTACCGATAGGACAAGCCTCCAGCGATTTCATCTGGTATTGGAAATAGCGCGTCATGAACGTTATCACACGCTCGTCACGGGTCGCTTCATAGTATTGCTGCATCACTTTCAGCATTACCATCTTTGGCCACCAGTCTTCACCGGCTTCACAGTTACCAGGTGTAATTTGTATACCTTGCTCCCGTTCCTGTTTCGTGATCGGACCAAAGTACCCCGAAGGTCGTTGAGACTTCAGTGTCCACTCGATATACTTTAACACTTTTGTTTTCAACGCGGCATCGTCCAATAAATAGGCAAGTGGCACGGCACCGTCCAGCCAATACGGAGTTTCTTCCCAGCCATCACCTTTACCACCGAGCCAGCCGTTGTCATTGGCAATCTTGGCATGTACTTCATCGAGGTGGCCGGTAGAACCGTTGCGCATGATCTGCAACTGATTCAACAGCCATCCTTTCGGTTTTATACTGCCCAGCGGAAGTTCCTGGTATACCGGCTGCACAAATGTATAGGCAGGTTTGTCCTGTACAGGCAAAGGCGTAAACGCCAACAGCAAGAGAGCCGAAGCGGAAAGTATATATTTCAACATGGCTTATTCTAACAATTTAATAAAGTATCCGCCTACTACGCTGCGCGCCTGAAATCCGACTTGCTTACCATCTGTGGTTTCATGCCAATCGCTAAGCGGAACACGTGTTGGTGTTTGGGTTGCGTATTTATATACCGGGATTACAAGCGCTTCAAAATCTTTCTGATCTTTAGCAAGTGTAGCAGTCCACAATATCCAGTCAGATTTGGTATAAGACTTCCGGCTGTCCAACGGTAAACCAAAATCATTTTGTTTCGTGAGATAGTATTTGATCTCCTGCTCATATACTTCCTTCGGAAATAAATTCAGACCCAGCAATTTATCCCACACCAGGTTATACTTCTGGCTCCAGGTGCCGGGTTTACCGAACGCAAGCGTATAGTGATCGCCATCTTTCGCAATGCTCATCCACTTCTGCGCGAAGTTCTTTGCTATAGCCCTATATTTAGCAGCTGTCTGTTGTTCACCCAGCCTCTCTGCGAGTTGTGCATAAGCACCAATGCCCACGATGGCTTTTACCGAGAGGTTGGCGTTGCGTGCGAGATGTCCGGCAAAGTCATCGGTACATAACTGGTTGGCCGGATCAAACCCATCCTTCTCCAGAAACTGTACCCACTGCGTTAGTGTCTTCCAATGTTTACGGGCATAATCTGCATTGCCTTCTGCTTTCGCGATGGCCGCGGTGAGAATAATCATGTTGCCCGATTCCTCTACCGGCATATCTTCACCATATACTTGTCCGTTGGCAAGCGGGTATGTACCCAGGTCGTGGGCAGCCCAGGCTTTCTTCCAACGACCGCTTTCGCTATAGTAAAATATACCGTTGAGCATTCCTTTTAACAACTCCGGATTATATACCAGGTACAACGGTGCCGAGGGATACGTTACATCTACGGTATTGATACAACCGTTGCTATAGTTTTCTTTGGACAAGAACAACGTTTCTCCCTGCGGACTTTTTACAAGTTTATGAGCCGCTATAGATTGGCGATAGGCAAGCGCACAAAGTTTGGCATACTCGGCACCGCCTGCTTTTATAGCACGTGTATATAACTGGTGATCGAACGAATCGCATTGTGCAATAACGGTTGAGTAATCCGTCAGCGCCTGCGTCAGTTGCGTCTCGATGGTAACAGATTCACTCTTTTTCCACCACGGCCTCAGGTTCTGATTGAAATACTGCACGGGGTATAGATCATCATAACCTACCAGGAAAACGTGCTCTTTTACATCACGGCCAACGTTACCCAGCGATACCGTTGTATTCAGAAACAGGCCTTTACCTTGTGTAACATCGTTAACCGGTGCGGTACTTTTTCCGGCAAACAGCTTGGGACCTTCTGTTGCGGCTGTTATACTTTGCTGCACCGTATTTCCCTTTGGAGTTGCTATATATACATAGCCCCAGTCAATCCGAATATCATCGCCCTTCTTCGCCAGCACCGGTTGTTCTTTGGTACCCGCCTTCAATACCGCGAGTTTGTCGGTGCTATATTTCTGCGCCGTAACTTCCTGCACCGGCAAATTTGTAGCAAGTGCCGTGGACGCCCCTAAATATACCTGTATAGCATGCTGCGCATCGTCATTCGATCGCACCTTGTATGAAATATAGCTGACGGGTCGCGCGAGCAGGTCGAGATCATTCATAAGCAAGGGCGAAGTAAATGTAAGCGTTACATCGGCTTTGCCACACGTAAACTCATAACGCGTTTGCGTTGCTGATACGGAAACACTTTTTTGTATAGCTGGGAGTATATCGGCAGCCGGTTGCTCCGGGAGTTCCGTAACTATACCGGCATCCATCCACGAGTCGCCACCCGTATCTTCAACATGTATAGCGAGTATATTTTTACCTTCTTTCAAAAGTTTCAGCGCGGCTTCATCGAGGGGGAAGTAACGATACTTGCCCAGCCATCCTACCGAAAGAACTTTCTGTCCGTTGATATATACTTCTGCATTATCGTCATGCTGAAGTTTAAGAAACAGGTTATCAAAATCGAGCTGATCGAGCGTAAATATTCTGCGCATCCAGATGTGTCGCGACTGCCATATAGTTTTAGCGATGGTCTTGTTATTTCCAAACGGAGCGCGGCCATTCTTCCATGCGCTGTCATTAAAATCCACATTCAACCAACCGGCTGCAGGCGTGCTTTCCGTGTATTTAGCTTCAAACGATAATTCATCGGAAGCCGCTAAAACAGTTTTGAAGACTCGTTCGGCTTTTCCCAATATACTATAGGAAACGCCGTCTACTTTTACCAATCCCATGATGGACTGATCAGAGCCTGTCCAATGTCGGGTTGGCGATTCATTTAATCTGTCCGTGAACGACCACACGCTGAAATAAGAATCGTGCGTGATGAGCGGATAAGCCGGAGCTTTGTCGAGCTGAGCGTAAGCCGTAAAAGAGAACAGTACACCCAGCAGGATGTATATACTCTTCTTACAGATGAACTTACACAGGCGATTGGGTAAAGATGTTTGTACCAGGAACATTCTTATAGGGGTTTAATCGTACTGTAAATTGATCTTAAGAAATATACCGAATGATCTGAAGCCTGTCGTTCAGTAAAATCTGATGATTTTACCATGTTCTGCTTCGGGCAGAACGCATTCCCCGCAATTCATCTATATAGTATCAGGCATTCAGCGTCAGGATAAGCGGTAAGCATTCGGCATGTACCGGGGGCGGAAAATAGAAGT
>CAMLLI010000687.1 GCA_946480685.1 uncultured Flammeovirgaceae bacterium
CCGGCAAGGAAGCAGAAGCTTTTGACATCGTTGATTCCATTAATAAGTCCTTTGCATCGCTGCGAACATTTTCCTCACAATCCGTTCTCTATTTTATCTGGAGAAAGCCATGGATGGTTGCCGGGAGAGCTACATTCATTCAGGCTATATTGGAGAAGTTAAACCTGCAAAACGTTATAACGTCTTCGCGATATCCAGAACTAAGCGATGATGAAATTAAACAGCTGAATCCTGAGTATATATTCCTGTCATCAGAACCTTATCCATTTCAGGAGAAACATATAGCCGAGTTGAAGACGATATGTCCGTCATCCAAAATTATACTCGTAGATGGCGAAATGTTTTCCTGGTATGGAAGCCGCTTGCTACAAGCCCCGCTATATTTCAATTCCCTGCGGACGTGAATCGTTATCAGTTACAAGTTATCCGTTATAAGATTGCATTTTATACTCTGTGCAACTTCCATGATTTCTCCTTTGTGATCTTAGTGGAATGGATTTTAAATGCCGAAAGTCTTCAGATCATTCCAGAAATTAGGATAAGACTTCTTCACTACCTCAGGCTTTTCAATTTCAACATTCATCAACGTAGCTAACGGAGCAAACGCCATCGCCATACGGTGATCTTTATAGGTATTAAAGAAAGCTTTATCCGGTAAAGAAGATGAAGGTATAAGAGTCCAGTGAGCAGGATCTTCTTCTACGAGGTTCGCACCAATTTTCTGCAATTCATTTTGAAGCGCAGCAATACGATCTGTCTCTTTAATGCGCAGACTTTCCAATCCTGTAAAGTATCCTTTTATACCTTTCGCTGCACAAACAACAGCAACAGTCTGCCCGAGATCAGGACAATGTGTGAAGTCCCAATGAATTTCTTTTACACTTTCTTTTTTTGTCAACTTCAGCAGACTGTTTTCCATAGAAGCCTGTACACCGAGTTGCTCCATGATCTTTACAATCACACTGTCACCTTGCAGTGATTCTAAATATAGCTTCGGTAAATATATTTCTGCTTTTTCAGCAAGCGCAGCAAATGCAAACCAGTAGCTTGCTCCCGACCAGTCAGACTCCACTGTGAATGGTGCAGGTATATATTTCTGCGGTGCAACAATAACCTTGTTGTCTATGAATTCACTGCTAACACCAAAGTGCTTCATAATAGAAGCTGTCATTTCTATATACGGGCGACTACCAATTTTCCCTTCCAGCTCAAGTGTAAGTCCTTTGGGTAATATAGGGGCCACCATCATCAGTGCAGATATAAACTGACTGCTTACATCACCACGAATTTTGATCGTGTCAGTCTTCTGTCCGGCAAAGCCTGATAATTTTAACGGAGGATAACCATCTTTTTCTATATACTCTATGGTTGCTCCCAGACTGCGCAATGCGTTTACCAGTATACCAATGGGGCGCTCTTTCATGCGCGATGTTCCGGTAAGTACTTTATGTTGATTGGTGATGGAGAAGTATGCCGTAAGAAAGCGCATGGTTGTACCAGCGTCTTCCACATCAATAGTCTCGTCTTTCGAATTTACCAGGCGCAGCATGAGTTGTACATCATTGGCGTCAGACATGTTCTGAATTTCAGATTTACTTCCTGCCAGTGCGTTAATGATGAGTGCACGGTTGTTAATGCTTTTCGATGCAGGAAGCAAAGTTGCCGTTCCCTTCAAAACATTCGTTCGCTTGAGATGAATTGTTGTGTCCAATGGTATCAAAAATTTGAGTGGGCAAATTACTCTTTGTAAAAAGATTTTTTAACAGATGGTTGAAACTTTTAATTCTGAAAAAGGTTAAATTGTATATATGAGTACAACCCGTAAAATAGCAGTAGGACTTGGCATTGCATCGGGTGCTTTGTTGGCGGCCTGGTTGCTTACCGGCAACCGGAAAAAGAAAACCAAAGAGTATATCTCCAAAAAAGCTGACGGCCTGAAGAATGCCATTAAAACCGAGAAGAAACGTTCCTTTGATGATTCAGACGCACACTACATCTGAAGCGATTGGTAAAATGCTAAAGCACGTTTTACCTCATCAAGACTGATTTCGCAATCCCACCGCGCTCTTCCTATACCATCCTGGAGAACGCACAGTATTTTATTTCCTTTATTTTTCTTGTCCTGAACCGTGAGCTGTGCAGCTTCTTCTATTTGCTTATCACCCAGGTTAACCTTGCCATAAACGGAAAGTATATAGTTTGTTATACTGGTGAAGTCTTCAGCGGTTAACATGTTACGTTGATGTGCAATAAAGCCTTCAGCAACTATACCCAGTGCTATAGCTTCACCGTGTAAAATGCGGTTGCCACTGGCCAGCAGGTAACTTTCAACAGCATGACCAATCGTATGGCCGGCATTCAGAATTTTTCGCAGACCTTTCTCTTTCGGGTCTTCCGTGGTTACGTGTGCTTTAAATGTTACGGAATGCTTTAACAGTCCATCCCAGTCCTGCTTTTGTAATGACTTCTTACTGATCTGTTGCCACATCGCTTTATCAGAGATCAGTGTGTGCTTGATAACTTCTGCATAACCTGAACGAAGTTCTGCTTCTGGCAAAGTTTTCAGAAAGCCGGTATAAAGCAACGTGAGGGCTGGCTGTTGAAAGACACCGATGTGATTTTTAAGATGTTCGAAGTCAATACCAAGTTTGCCGCCAATGCTGGCATCCACTTGTGCGAGTAATGTTGTGGGGATGAGTATAAAATCAATTCCGCGTTTGTAAGTGGCAGCGCAGAAGCCACCCATATCGCCGAGCACGCCACCTCCTAGCACGACTAACACGGCATGACGATCAAGCGCCAATCCCGTAAGGTCTTTCCAGATTTGTGCACACGTGTCGAGGTTCTTTTGCTCTTCACCACTCTTCACTTCAATAACAACATGCTCCGGAAGTTTTTTCTCCAGAATCGGGTAACAATGTCTGCGTGTGTTCTCATCGGTGAGTACAACGATCTTGCTATACTTTTTTTGATTCAGAAACGCCAGTAAATCGTTGGAAGGATCGGCAGAAAACAAAATGTTATCGGGTAGCATGTGTGATTTTTAGTTCTTTCGTTCGAAAGTTATTAAAAACATCAGAACTGTTACGGCAGAACTTGGGCTAACAATTGTAAGCAGTATATTTGCCCGAATTTTTTCGGCATGGAAGCATCACCCAGAATTTCGTTTGAAGACACATCCGTAGCATTCTCGTACAAGTCAGACGCTGCTCTGAAAAAAGCGAACTTTATTTTTTCCATGGTTAATCATCCGTGGATATCTGCGGCAGCGATCGGATCGGTAAAGTTCGCATTGAATATGCACCTTCCGGTGGAAGGTATTATTCGTAAAACTGCGTTCGACCATTTTTGTGGAGGCGTGAGCATTGACGATTGTGATGAAGAGATCGCACAACTTTCGAAATATGGTGTGGGCACTATCCTCGATTATTCGGTGGAAGGAGAGAAGTCCGAAAAAGGTTTTGACCTGGTAACGGAAGAACTGTTACGCACCATCGATAAAGCAAAACGTAAT
>CAMLLI010000688.1 GCA_946480685.1 uncultured Flammeovirgaceae bacterium
GCAGTGTGCTGCGGTGCCTTGCTTCTGGTTCGCGATGGGAAGCTTGATCCTATACTAATGCTTTTAATAACACTGATGATTATAGACATCGGTGTATGGTCGGCTGACGGTGTTGAACCCGAATGGGGAAAAGACAGTAGCCGTGTAGTTGTAGATGAAATTGCAGGAATGTGCGTAAGCGTTTTATTCCTGCCATTAACCTGGAGTACGATACTGATGAGTTTTATACTCTTTCGTGCTTTTGATATACTGAAACCACTATATATCCGGAAGCTCGAAGTTGTTTCCGGAGGATGGGGCGTGATGCTGGACGATGTAGCGGCCGGTATATATACGAACATCGTTATGCAATTGCTGATAAGATTTACGCTGTAGCTATAAGCTTATGCAAACGTTCATAAAAGCGCAGGGCGCATCATTCTTGGCCTGGGTGGTAGACACTCTGGTTATGGTCTTTTGTGTCGAAGTCCTTTCGCTGCGCTATACGGTTGCCAGTGTAACCGGCAATGCTGCCGGTGCAATAACACATTTTACAGTGGGAAGAGGGTGGGTATTCAATTCACAAAAAAACATCGGCCACCAGGTGTTTCGATATGCGTTGGTATGGTGCGGATATGTATTCCTGACAACCTTCCTGGTATATCTCTTTGCCGACTATCTCAAAATCAACTACCTGGTATCGAAGGTAACTTCTTCTGTGCTGGCAAGTATAGTTTACACGTATCCCTTGCAAAAATATTTTGTATTTAAATGAACCTGGTTCAACACACGATAATGATGGTAGCGATAGAGCGGAGGGAACGGTTGATCCTCAGTATACTTTTTGTGCTTGCCGCAACGGTACTTCACGCACAAACTGTTGTTACCGGAACAATCATCGATAAAGAAACGAAAGACCCGCTGCCATTCGTAAACGTAATCTTTGCAGGAACATCAACAGGTTCTGTTTCCGATACCGAAGGTAAATATAGAATTAGCTCACCCGAGCAGTACACGCAGGTGCAATTCTCTTTTATCGGGTATAAAACCATAACCCGGAACATCAAGCCCGGTGAGACAAACGAGATCAACATACGACTTGAGCCGGAAGCAACGGTACTGAATGAAGTAGAAGTTACGGTTGATAACAGAAAAGAAAAGTACAGAAACAAGAACAACCCGGCGGTGGACCTGGTGCGCGAAATGATTGATCGCAAAAAACAGAACCGCATGGAGAACTACCAGTTTGTAGAGTATGAAGAATACGAGAAACTACAAATGTCACTGAGTAATGTTTCTGATAAATTTAAAGAGCGAAAATTATTCCGGAAGTATAAATGGCTGTTCGATAATGTAGACACCACTTCCATTGAAGGCAAAGCATTGCTGCCTATATACCTGCAGGAGACGATCAACGATCAATACTATCGCAAATCTCCTGAGAAGAAAAAGACAATCAAGAAGGCGCATCAGAAAGTTAGCTTTGATGATTATGTCGATAACCAGGGATTGAGCACATACCTCAACTACCTGTATAACGATATCGATATATATGATAATAACATCACCATACTTACCAACCAGTTTCTGAGTCCGATCGCGGATGCGGCCCCTACATTCTATAAATTCTATATAACCGATACGTTGAAAGACGTAACACCCAAACTGGTTGAGCTCGTTTTTGTGCCGCGCAATGCAGGCGACTTTCTGTTCCAGGGAAAATTATATGTTACACTCGACAGCAATTATGCAGTGCAGAAAGTGGACATGACGGTAAACAAAAATATTAACCTGAACTGGGTTCGCGAGCTATATATACAACAGGACTTCGAAAAAGGCGAAGATAACCGTTACCACGTAGCGAAAAGTAAAATGCGTGCAGACTTCGGCTTGTCCAAAGACAGAGGAGGTATATATGGAGAACGCCTCGTATCGTATAAAAACTTTACTACAAACCGCGCACGCCAGGATAGTTTCTACGAAGCAGAAGAAGGTGCTGCAGCATCTATACTTGATCCACAAACCAGTGAAGCGTACTGGCTGGAACATCGCCACGATTCACTATCACATGCGGAATCCAAAGTATACCAGAATATAGACAGTCTGCAAAAGATGCCATCATTCAGACGTACGATGGATATTGCTACGCTGCTGCTGGCAGGATATAAAAGCTTTGGCTGGTGGGAATTAGGACCGGTAAACACATTCTACAGCTTTAACCCGGTTGAAGGTTTCAGGCTTCGTGTAGGCGGAAGAACAACAACCCGTTTCAGTGAGAGACTATATCTCGAAACCTACGGTGCCTATGGTTTTAAAGACGAGAAGTGGAAATATTATTTAGGTGCTACCTATTCATTCACAGGTAAATCCATCTGGCAATTCCCGGTAAAGTCACTACGGGTGAGCTTTCAGCGTGATACAAAAATTCCCGGACAGGAACTTCAGTTCGTGCAAGAAGATAACTTCCTGCTTTCATTCAAACGCGGTGTAAACGACAAGTGGTTGTACAACGACATCTGGACAGTAGATTATCTGAATGAATTTGACAGTCACTTCTCGTATCGGTTAGGTTTCAAAAACTGGAAACAGGCACCTGCCGGTGGACTCTACTACCAGGTGCGCGATGGCGAGACAACACGCGATATACAGGAGCTCACAACCACTGAACTTTCACTGGAGTTACGCTGGGCACCGGCCGAGCAGTTCTACCAGGGTAAATCATATCGTATACCGATTCCGAACCGCCATCCTATATTTACGTTGCGTTTCATTGGTGGCGTAAAAGGATTATTCAACAGTCAGTATAATTACCAGAACGTAGCGTTGAACGTATACAAGCGCGTATACCTTTCACAGTTCGGCTATACCGACATTGTAGCGGAGGGTGGCTATATATTTGGTAAAGTACCGTTTCCGTTATTGGCCATACACCGCGCCAACCAAACATATTCATACCAGTTGCAGTCATACAACCTCATGAACTTCCTCGAGTTTGTAAGCGATAAATATGTGAGTGTTAATTTCGATCACTACTTCAATGGATTTATCTTTAACAAGATACCATTGCTGAAGAAGCTGAAGTGGCGCGAAGTAGCAACCTTTAAAGTATTGTACGGAAGTATACGCAATGAAAATAATCCGCAATACAATACATCTCAATTCCTGTTCCCGGTAAACAGCGAGGGGGTGGCTACAACTTATTCGCTGCGCAGAGAGCCGTATATGGAAGCGAGTATAGGTATCGCAAACATTTTCAAATTGCTGCGCTTCGACCTCGTGAAACGATTATCATATTACGATCATCCCGAAGTGGCTAAGTGGGGAATACGTGGAAGATTTAAATTTGATTTTTAGTTTATGGATGATATAGCACAGAAGTCTCTCAAGAATACAGGCATGGAATCAAAACCGATCCGGATTGTTTTGCAACAACTGATCTACAAAGTCATCAATCCGTTTGTGAAGTTTCTCATCAAGATTGGTTTTACACCGAACGCAGTAACGACTACGGGTCTTATATTAAATATAGGCGTAG
>CAMLLI010000689.1 GCA_946480685.1 uncultured Flammeovirgaceae bacterium
GTTTTAGATTTTTATGAACACGTGATGTATTGGACTGATGTATTCTTCTTTTGGCAACGACCTGTTGTCCGATCGACTCATGAAGTTTTTTTTCCTTGGATCGCGCATACCAGTCTGTAAATTCTTCGAGTAAAAATCCGCCGGCAAAAAGTCCTACACGCAGGAGCGCTTCTCGTCTTATCAACCACGCAGATTTGTGAATGCCCACTACTACTTCAGCGGTGTTTACTTCTATTTTACTCTGCTCTTCTGCCGGTAACTCCGGACTGATGAACTGCTGCATTAAACCAAACACCATATCCAGAGACGGGTCTTTTTCAAAAGCCTCTAGTTGCAGATATAGTCTTTGCTGCATCCATATATCATCAGCATCCAGGAACGCAAGATAATCTCCTGACGATTGTTCTATGCCGGCATTCAGGGCTGCTGCTGTTCCTTTATTAGTCTGATAAAAATACCGGACCGGAAAATTTGAGACAACCTCTTTGGTATTGTCCGTGGAGCCATCATCGATAACAATGATTTCGTCTACAGGTATAGATTGATCAAGAATACTCTGCAGGGCTTCACCTATATATTTACCTGCGTTATATGCAGGAACAATCACACTAATCTTTGCTTTCATCACTACCGGGTTTCAATGGATCCGTTGACATTTGTCTTCGCCTGTCTAATGACAATTTCAAGGCACGCAATACACCTAAATCTTTTAATGTTCTATGAATGGTCATGTTGCCCGGATGGATACGGTATAAAAGAACAATGTCATTCAGAATAGTCATCGTAACATTCGCTTCTTTAATACGAAGGATCCAATCCTGGTCTTCCGAAAAGCGGAGTTGCTCGTTAAAATATCCCACGCGTTGGAATACTTCCTTGCGAACGATGAGCCCGCCCAGTTGAACATTAAAAACAGGACTATCAATTTTAAGTTGTTCCTTTCTATATTCCGAACCGGGCATATAAAAATAATCAATCAATCCGCCTACTACATCAACATTCGGATTTTCATCGAGGAACAACAGCTGGCGTTTTAGTTTGTCTGCGGGCCAGCAATCATCGGCATCCAGAAATGCAATCAACTCGCCTTGTGCCTGAAGTATTCCGGTGTTCCTTGCCTTTGAAGGACCGCTGTTTGACTGATGAATATAGCGAATGACAGGATTATTCAATGCATGAATAATGTCAGTGGTTGCATCGGTCGAGCCATCATCCACTACAATAATTTCCAGTGTGATTGTGATGTCCTGTTGTAGGATGCTTTCAATAGCTTCTTTTATATAAGCAGCTCCGTTGTATACCGGCATGACCACAGATAGCATCATGACATTTAATTTTTAGCAATTAGAAACTCAGCGATGGCTGCAGCTATCTCCCGCGCATCTGTACCCAATTCAACTCTATAGGACTTGAGTTTCTTTGTTAATGTAATACATTTTCGAAATGTTTCCGTTTGTCCAAAAGGCAATTGAAACATGGTGGTAGGAGCGATGCTTTTTAAGACTTCTGCCTCGGTACATTTTACGATGGTTGTCTTATTGGCCTTGCAGACCATAGGAATGAACGCATACTCCAGTTTGCTACGGTGCATAACTTTTTCCGGGCAGACTTCATTCATAAAGATCATTGCTTTCTCAGCTTCTTTAATATTGGTATTTATCAATGGCTTGAGGAAGTTGAGTCTTTCCAAATTGTCCCATTCAACCTTTGCACAATTGTACAACGAATATAGCGTGCATGTTTCTGAATCTACGAGTACATAATCATCACCTGCTATGAGCAGATCGTCTCTCAACAGACATGACAAGGTTGTACTTGATTTTCCGGAACCACTTTTGCCGGAGAGAAGTGCCGCGCTGTTAGGTTGTCCTATACCTGCTGCATGCAGTAACAGATATGATGTATCGCGCGACCACCAATGTAAAATGGTTCGGAACGGGAAGCTGCGTTCCCAGTAAGGAATATCGGTATAGTCTTTAATCCAATATATACCTTCGTTCGTTTCGCGATCAAACATCATTACTGCTCCGGAGCCGTGTTGGTAAGCGGTTTGAAAGCGGTCGGTATTAAATCCTTCAATTGTACCCTGCACACCATAATGTTGCCCTTGCCAGGGAAACGATGTAAGCAACGGACTATCGAAACAATATATAGTGATGTCGGACGAAGGCGCGCTATCGACTATGATATGCGACAATGCACCCAACATATATACTTTTAACTCCGGCTTCGAAAAATGTATCGTCAATATTTTCTCAGCCAGCTGCACGTGAACGGTTAAGCCGTTGTGCGAAACTGAGTCTGTATATAATGTCTTAAGTGTATTGAAAAAAACTTGCGGGTCTGAAGCTTTCATTCAGCTTTCTTATGAGGCCATCCGGTTTGATCAACTTCATGGATAGGATCCAGAAGAAGTAGATCCTTCATGTCGTCATATTTTTTATACTCCGGAGTAGTGAACTGTTGATCGACTGTTATGGTCTCTTTTACAACTGCGTCAGAAGTTGCAATCAAATTCTCTTGCAACAGAAACGATATAAATTTGTTGATGGAATCGGCGTCTTTGAATTGTCCAATAATTTCCTCATCGCTATAGCCAGCGCCAATTAATTGCCAGATTGAAATCGCGGATCCTTTAAAGCTATAATATGCTCCACTTGTCAAATTCACGATGACAGCTTCGTCATTGAAGATCTCACTTACAACTTTGTTTGTATCGATAGTATAGGTCATAAGGCCTAAAGATAAGGTCGTGCTATAATATACGCAAGGATAAAAAGTTGAGCCGTGTGAAACCTGTTGCAGTCGGTTCGATAAGAAATTTGTGTCGCGGAAATATATACCTCGTTTTGATGTAGACACATGTGCTTCTGTGAGATAAATTGAAGACCAGTATTACGAAGTTAGTTTATGCCAGCTTAGAGACGATGTTCGTTTTCTTTGAGATTATAATCATTTCGCAAAGCGACAACCGTATTGTTGAATATGTCTTAAATGGATTCGCAGCAAACCACGGAAATGTTTGATGTCAAAAAGGGGTATGCATACTACCAGCCAAGTAGGTATTTCAAATTTTTAGGTTATCTTGTTTCCAGGCGGTAAACTTTGTAAGCCGGCGTTATAACATCAATTCGTCCCGGAATGGCTTAAAATGGCGCATAATGTAACGCAATTTGACGTCCACTTTCTCACAATAACGTATCACAATTTGACCAAAATGTTGGTGATACGTCATAAAATGCCTCAATCATCACTTGGTATTCAAGTAGGGAAATTGCTCATGTAATGTTGCACCATTAATTGTCATCTTTTACTTGGAGAAAGTATGGTACGATGAGCTGTTTCATACCTGTCACGGGAAATAGTGGCTAAAACCAGCTCCCACATTGACAATATTGATCAAAATTGGAAAACTAATTAACGTGTTCCAACCTTATTTCCATCAACACAAGTGGTGTTTCCCGGATAAAATCACGGAAATAGCGGCAAAGCGCGCTAAAATCCTTTCAGG
>CAMLLI010000690.1 GCA_946480685.1 uncultured Flammeovirgaceae bacterium
TAAGGATTACGAATTATGGTATAACAATGTTTACCGTTTACCACACAAGCGTTCGGACGCAGTCATGATTGAAGAACTGGAAGAGTCTTTAAAAGACTAATCCCAGATGCCGGTATCCGGAACAACTTCGAGCACATTACCTTCCGGATCTTCAAAGTAAAATGATTCTTTGCCGCTCTTCCAGATCACCTGGTCTGTTATCGTTATACCTTTTGCCTTGATCTCTTCTTTTACTGCGCTATACTCCTGCTCCGGAACTTCGAACGCAAAATGTAATTTTCCATCTCCATAGTGTGCCGGCGGACTGGTTTTATGCATCGAGTCGTCTGGATTGAAACATAGTAGTACAGAACTGCCTGCTCGAAAGAATATATGTTTACCCTCCACGTAGCTGATCACGGGTAGTCCCAACACATCGTTATAGAATTCTTTCGCTTTATCCAGGTCGCGTATATATAAACAGGTTTCTTTGATCTTGATAAGATTCATAAACAAAGCGATTGTTTAACTGAAATATACTCTTGCCACATATGTTTAAGGATCGTTGCAGCAGGTTCAATGGTATGTATACCGGCTGATACCTGGCCGATTTCAAGTTCACCATCATCCAGGTTTCCTTCAAACATGCCGCGCTTGGCTCTGCGTGTACCTAATAAATGCTCAAGCTCTTCTTTGCTTGCACCACGCGCTTCCGCTTCCTGTACTTGTTGATAAAATTTATTTTTGATAAGTCGCACAGGCGCGAGTTGTTTTAATGTCAGCACGGTTTCGCCTTCGCCTGCTTCCGTAATTTTCTTTTTAAAAAATTCATGTCCGGAAGATTCTTCGCTTGCAGCAAAGCGACTTCCCACTTGAAAACCATCCGCTCCCAGAGCTTCGCAGGCAACCATTGCTCTTCCGCTTGCTATACCTCCTGCTGCTATCAATGGAATGCTTACAGCATCACGCACCAAGGGTATAAGAACGAGTGTTGTGGTTTCCTCTCTTCCGTTGTGTCCACCGGCTTCAAATCCTTCCGCTACAACAGCATCTGCACCTGCCTGCTCAGCTTTGCGTGCAAACTTTATACTCGACACGACATGCACTACTGTTATACCTTTATCTTTTAAAAAACCAGTCCACGTGGAAGGATTGCCGGCTGATGTAAAAACAATTTTTACCTGCTCATCAACAATCACATTCATCAGCTTGTCAATCTCCGGATACAGCAAGGGTACATTTATACCAAACGGTTTCTGTGTTGCTGCTTTACATTTAATAATGTGCTCACGAAGAACTTCCGGATACATGGAGCCCGCACCGATCAAACCTAATCCTCCGGCATTGCTTACAGCGGATGCAAGACGCCAGCCACTGCACCAAACCATGCCTGCCTGAACGATGGGTATATCAATGTTGAAAAGTTGTTTAACACGTTGTGTCGGCTTCATGATCAAGACTTAAAAATTGATTATTTCAGTTCACTTTATGCTGCCATTATACTATTTAAAACATTACCTTCTATGTGCTATATTTTTGCATATTCAGAGGACCCCAAAAAGTTGTCCACAAAGAATTGATTTAGAAATTCCATTGTAACGTTTTGATAGTGTGTATCTTAAAGGGTAATATTATGGTAATGTGGATAAGTGCTTAGTTTTGTGGATTACTTTTACTTAAAAATATTACATCTTCTAACTACCTGAATTTTAAGGTTTTCTTGGTCTGTTTTTTTCGTCCGTTTGTCAAGTTTATACACATTTACAGATGGAATTTTAAACAGCCTATGGTGATAAACGTTATCATGAAAATATGAGAAAAATTGCTCTTGTCGTGTTCGTGTTTTTTGGTGCGTGGCAGGTTCGTGCGCAGCAAGTTGAAGTTGTAAAATTTGATCGGCTTCAAAATATTATTGACAGTAAAACAGATAAAATTCAGGTTATAAATTTCTGGGCAACGTGGTGTGCTCCCTGCGTAAAAGAACTTCCGCTTTTTGAAAAACTAAATGCTGATAAAAACGATGTTAAGGTAATGTTGATCAATCTCGACTTTGCTGATAAAGAAAAAAAAGTGGAATCATTTCTCGTGAAAAAGAAAATGAAAACAGAAGTGTTGCTGCTCGATGAGATAGACTATAATACGTGGATTGATAAAGTAGATCAGAGCTGGGGCGGTGCGATTCCCGCTACGCTCATCATCAATCCAAAAAATGGTAAACGAAAATTTATTGAACGGGAGCTTCAGGAAGGAGAACTTCAAAAGCTTCTGGCAGAAGTTGAATAAATCTTTTTATTTTATTGTACGATTAAAATCTGATCCGATTATGAAAAACACAAAATTATCTGCACTGCTGGCGTTATCGCTCGTATTGTTGTTTGCAGGCCGCGCACCTAAATATGAAATAGGTGATTCTGTAACAGATTTCAAGCTGAAAAATGTAGATGGTAAAATGGTCGCGCTCTCAGATTATAAATCTGCCAAGGGTGTGATTGTTATTTTCGATTGCAACACATGCCCTTATTCAAAAGCCTATAATGAACGTATACAGGCGCTGAATAAAAATTATGCATCGAAAGGATTTCCAGTTATTGCTATAAATGCAAATAGTCCTGAGTTATCTCCGGGCGATTCATTTGAAGAAATGAAGGCTGTAGCGAAAAAGAAAAATTATGAGTTCCCCTACCTGATCGATGAAACACAACAGGTAGCAAAATCTTTTGGAGCTTCCAACACGCCACACGTTTTCGTACTACAACATGTAGGCAATGATTTTAAAGTAGTCTATATCGGAGCGATTGACAATAACACACGCGATGCCGCCAATGCTGATAAAAAATACGTTGAAGAAGCAGTGGAAGCATTGCTGGCCGGTAAAACTATACCAACCGAAAAAACAAAAGCGATTGGCTGTGGTATAAAATGGAAGAACGCTTAATTATATATATAGTTAGCGTTGTGATATTTTTTTAGCAGCGATATAGGATGTTGTCCACGCTGCCTGAAAATTATAGCCTCCGGTTTCTCCGTCAATATTTAAAACCTCTCCTGCAAAGAAGAGGTTTTTTATTTTTTTGCTCTCCATCGTTTCCAGGTCTATATCGCTGAGCGCTACACCGCCACACGTAACAAACTCTTCTTTGAAAGTTGTTTTACCCTTTATCTGAAACGAAGAGCGAATGAGTCCTTCAATCAATTTATTGATATTCTTCTGAGGAAGCTCTGCCCATATCTTCTGCTCATCAATTTCTGCCAAAGAACATAGCAATTGCCAGAGACGATTGGGAAGTGCAAACAACGGATTGTTATATACTTTCTGCTTGCCGTGTTTCGCTTTATGATCAATAAGCTCTTCGCGAAGTATATCTTCTTTTACATTACCGATCCAGCTTACAAGTGCTGTGAATTGATAATTGACCTGGTGTAAATATTCTGCTGCCCAAGCCGATAATTTTATAACGGCAGGTCCGCTTAGTCCCCAATGCGTAATAAGCACCGGGCCGGAGTGTGAAAATTTAGTGGAGGCAATTTTT
>CAMLLI010000691.1 GCA_946480685.1 uncultured Flammeovirgaceae bacterium
TGCAATGATACTTTATCCATACCTCCGCTGATATAGCCGACCGCATCCACGGAAGGACTAAGCGGATACGTTGCCTTGAAGTTCGGGTATACGTGTACACTCTTGGAATCTATAGTATCATTCTCAAACGCAGCGATCAACCCGATGCTCAGCTTCAGGTCTTCAATCGGTAAAAATTCAAAGGAAGGTGCTACGGTAACGAGACTTCTTGCTTTCGCATCTACCTGGCTGTCTTTACGACTGATCACGGTATAGTCTGCTTTGAGATCTATACGGGAGTCATCATCAATTTCATAACCGGATTTAAAAGCAAGTCCAACTTCCGATTCGCGTGCATCATATTTGTCTGCGAGGTAACTGAAGTTTGCTCCTAATTTATAGGAGAAGTCTGAGTTCCTGGAATTTGTCAGCTCCCCTCCTAACTTGATCAGGTTGAACGATTGCTTGAGTGAATCTTTACCCACTGGTTCGCCTTGCGGATAACCATAGAAGTGAGTGGTTCTGTTTTCGAAGCCTATATTTCCGGAAAGCGCCAATGCATCGCTGAGCGAGCGGCCATATACTGAAAGACTTGTGTTACCGCTGCCGGAGTTCTTGCCATCTACCGGACCTTTGCCCGAGCTGTGATGATAGAACCGTGCACCGTATAGCTTATTCTTGTCGCGCTTGTTGTTGATATACCCTTCGAGTAAAGGGGATGCATAATTACCATAGCCTATACGAAGAAAGCCTGCATATATATCGGATGGGTTCTCTGGCTTTAACTTCAGCGGACGCACGACCGGATTGATCTGCGGAGCCTGGAAACTGAACGAACGAAAATCATAGGTTACCGGAGCTTTGATGGATATATCCGATGGCTTTGGTGGAATTTTATCAAAGTTACGATTGGCTTTTTCCAGTTTGATTTCTCTCACTTTCGTAATCTCAATCTCCATGGATTCGATCTCACCATCACCTTCCCAGTCGTTGGTTTGTTGTGCGAATGATGAAACAGAAAATGCTCCGATCATTATCATTAAGCCAGACAAGCGTGTGATCACCGGTATATATTTAGGGGTTGTTAATTTTTTCATCGCAAAAAATGGTATACGAATCAATTATCTAAAGTATCAGCTTCCAGTTTCTTTTGTTTCTCTAGCTCAGCCTGCTCGAGTTGTTTTAGCTTCGCTTTTGCCTCGTCTTTTATAGACGGAAGCGGAAACTTATCGAGTGACTGCAACGTGGCACGTGCCTGGAATATATCGTCCTGTGCCGCAAAGTTATCGGCCAGCAACAAGAATGCTTTTCCGACCCATAGGTCATACGTTGCAAAGTCGTTGATCAGTCCCATCGAAGTCTCATAGCACTGCTTATACTGTTTCTGGTTATAGAATATTTCCGCCAGCAGATATTTTGCTTCAGCACCAAACTCATCGCGGGCTGCATTCAGCGTATTGAGGAATTCATCTTTTGCGCCTTCAAAATCACCGCGGGCCAAAGCGGTTTTACCCAGATATAGGGATGCCTTGTTCTGCGCACCGGCATTTATATTACCGCGCTCGATGATGGTTTGTGCATATACATCAACTGAATCATATTGACCTTTCAGATAGAATGACTCCATCAAACCAGCCCACGCATTATACTGCTCCTTCTTGTTAGAGGCCAGTTTTTCCAGGCGATGGAAGTTTGTAATCGCATTGTCATAATTACCCTGCTTGAAATGGATCTCGGCAAGACGCGCCACTACCCTGCTGCCCATGTTAAAGGTCATGTCTTTATTGAGCTCGGTATAGATCGGCAGCGCTTTGTTGAAGTCCTGTAACTTGAAGTGAGACTCGGCTATATAATATCTCGCCTCCTGTGCACTTGACGACTGCGGATATGAACTGAGATACTTTGTAAAGCTGGTGATTGATTTTTGATACTGCTGATCGAAATATAAGTTCTTCGCTGTCTCAAACTCCAGCTTCTCTACGCTTTCATCAGCGGGGTTCGCATTTTTGTATTGAGACAGGTTGTTTTCAAATTCACCGGAACGCCCAGAAACATTCAACGCTTCCTGCAACGGTATCAATACTGTCTTTGCAATAGGATGTGTCGGGAATAAACGGATCACCGTCTGGTAATCATTTATAGTGCGATCGTATTGCTTCAGGTTATAGTTGGCTGCCCCTCTGCGTTCGTATGCGAGTGGCAGATATTTTGAATTCGGACTTTCGCGGATCAATTGAGACAATGCTTCGATTGCTCCCTGGTAATTGCTTTGCTCAATCTCGAACTGCGCGCGTTGGAACATGGCCTCATCACGGTATTGAGACTTCGGATAATTACGGATCAACTCGGTAAGCTGCGTGCGTGACTCTGCATACTTGCGTTGTATACCACTCATGATACCGGCCTGTAGCAATACATAGTCAGCATCTGCTGTGCCGGAAGTTTTGGCTTTGTTATAGGTAGCAAGCGCTTCATCGTATTGCTTGCTTACATAGTAGCAGTCTGCCAGGCGCACGAGACCATCGGCATAGTTCGGTGTGTTCTTGTTGGCTTTGTTAACAAACTCTTTAAAATTATAGAGCGCTTTGTCGTACGCTTCCAGGTTATAGTGTGCATATCCTAAACCATAACGGGTCTTCAACAAAATCTCCGGATCAATGGATGAACCTATACCGACTACACGCTGATAATCGCCAATGGCTTCATTATACTTTCTTCCCATTGAGTATGCTTCGGCTCTCCAAAAGCTGGCCAGCGCTACATAGTTCTTGTCGATGGGCTGATCGAGTGATTTTGTAAAGTACTCTACGGCTTCGGGGTATTGTTCTTTATTAAAGAGCTCGGCTCCTTTCAGGTATGCAGCCTTCTGGTATGCCTGGTTGATATACGGGTTGCGCGATGGCAGCGATTCTATATATTCTATAGCCTTATTAAAGTTGTTACCATTTACATATACCTGCACGAGTAACTCTTTTACTTCGTTGGCATGTACACTAGTCGGATACGTCTTCAGGAATTTTTCAAACTCGGAGATGGCCTGATCAGCTTTACCTACATCGTACGATACTTTGGCAAACTGAAACGAGCTCTCTTCTACCAGGCTTTTATCTTTCGGATTTCTGCGCGCATAGTCAAATGCATTCAGCGCGAGCGGCTTGTTGCCTTTCTTCAAATGTAGTATACCGAGGTAGTATGATGCATAGTAGCTCACGGTATCTTTTGATGCTGCAGCTTTATCGAGGTATTCGATACCGCGCTCGGTATTGCCTGTTACATAATTGGCATAGCCCGCGCGGAAGAACAGACCGCTCTCGGCTTTAGCATTCGTGTCAAAGTATTTCTGATACGACTCCACTGCCTTCTTGAAGTCACCTTTATAGTAACTCGCTTCTGCCACCAGCATGGCAATCTCATCGGCATTGGTTATATCGGTACGACCTTTCAGACTGTTGGCGTACTCCATGAGCACATCATACTTCTTCTGTTTATAGTAAATATTGGCAATGAGGTTCGGAACGATAGCA
>CAMLLI010000692.1 GCA_946480685.1 uncultured Flammeovirgaceae bacterium
CTGCGCAGGCGCAATCTACTTTTATACCCAAAAATCTGGGCAGTGGAATAAATTCCGCTTACGATGAAGTGAGTCCGGTAATTTCTCCCGACAGGAAAACACTTTTTTTCAGTCGTAAAGATCATCCTCAGAATGGATACGGTGCCAAAAAAAGCGCTGACATTTGGATCAGCTCCCGACAACCTGATGGCACATGGTCGACAGCAGAACGTTCTGCTTCGCTCAATTTAGGACAGTATAATTATGCACTCGCGCTTACTTCCGATGGCAACACGTTATTACTTTATACAGACGAAGGTCTCTCACTGGCATCCAAGCAAAATGATACCTGGTCTGCTCCACAGAAACTCAATATCAAAGCATCAAGTGATGCAACGCTAAGTGCTGATGGTAAATCGTTGTTATACCGGAAGGGCAGTAAACTATATATACTCGAAAAGAATGACAATGGCAGCTGGAAAGAAGCTATCGTTGCAGAAGGTATAAAAGGAAAAATTCAGACACCTCACCTGCTCATTGATAATAAAACATTATACTATACAGCATCGCGTAAAGACAAAGGCAAAGATATATTTGCTATAAAACGACTGGACACGGAATGGACAGCATGGTCTGCCCCTGTTGCACTGAACGACACGATTAATACAGCAGGCGATGAATCATCGCTAAAAACAAATGTAAACGGTGCCTGGGGCTACTTCTCATCCACAACAAATTCAACCGGCAAAGGCGACATCTTTGAAGTAAAGCTATTTGAAGATCGCCCGTATGTTTTAGTGACCGGTAAAGTTGTAAATGCAAAAACGAAACGCGTGCTGAAAGGCAAAGACATCACGATCGTGATGGATGGCAAACCTGTTGAACATGCTATCAACAAAGATTCAGCAACGTTCGAAATAAAAGTGCCGTTCGGCAAAAGTCACACAATAGCAGCGGAGCTATACCAATACGGAGCAAAGCCTTATACAATTGATGTCAGCGGTGATAAAGAATATCGCGAAGTAACTATTGACCTGGAAGAAGAGCCTGTCTCATTTGTACTGCTCAAAGGAAAACTGCTCATCAAGAATACCGATCAAACTATACCGGCATCTGCGAAAGCTAAAATTATAGTGGACGGTGAAGAGATGGATTCTGCGGTGATTGATCAGGCCAAAGGAACCTATACCATAAAATTAAATCATGGCACGATCTACTACGTACAGGTTAGTGCCCAGCACTTTGAATCGCTGCCCGATGTAGTAGACCTCAAAAATATAGATGGCTACGAAGAGATAACATTCGACCTGCAGGCCGATGCTGAAAAGATGGCGATTGTTACCGGAAGAATTATTGATAAAAAGACAGGCAACGTACTGGCTACTGGTATAAAGGCTGATGTAAAGGTTGAAGGCGTTTCGTCAGTGGCCGCGGTTGTTGATTCATTAACGAGTGAATATGAACTACGTTTCCCGCTAAAAGATCGTTATACGCTAAGCGCTGTGGTAACAGATTATTACCCGGTATACGAAACGATCGATGTAGTAAATGAGACAAACGAAGTACGCATTACCCACGATCTTATTGTTGTTCCTGTAGAACGCGGTCAATCGGTACTATTGAATAATATAGTATTTGAACCGGGCAAAACCGTGCTGGCCGCAGCTTCATTCCCCGAACTCGACAGACTCGCAGCGTACCTCGAAGCCAATCCTCACATTAAAATTGATATAGGAGCACATACAAACCCGTCTGTAAAAGTCTCTACCGCCAACCAGGCAAAAGCTGTAGCAACATATCTTTTTGGTAAAGGCATTGCCAGGAACAGAATTACTTATCACGGCTACGGTACTTCCAAACCGGTAGCATCAAATAAGACTCCGGAAGGAAAGACAATGAACAAAAGAATAGAATTTACATTCGTAGAGAAGTAACGGCTGGGCTACTGCACAATTTCGATAACCCGACAATTGCGCATCTATAGTTTATAAGTTCTCACCGGTATAAAACAACAGAGCCCGATCAGTTTGACCGGGCTCTTGTATTTAGAGTTTAAACGTTCGCGTTTAATTAACTTCCGCATGCCTCACATGCATCCGGGTTATCCAGCGAACACATCATGTCAGACATTTTCTGTTCGTACTGCAGCGTAGTTTGCTGTGCATCGGAAGTTTGTGCTGCTACCACAGCTACCGGTTCAGCTACTGCTACATGCTGTTCTGCATTTGCTGTTGCCTCGGCTGCTGGCTGCTGAAGCGCTGATTTATCAAGGGTAAATTTGATAGCATCGGCTGCAGCGTTCGTGCGCAGGTAGTACATACCGGTTTTCAGTCCTTTCTTCCATGCATAGAAGTGCATTGAAGTAAGCTTACCAAAGTTCGGGTTCGTTAAATGTATATTCAGACTTTGAGACTGGCAGATATAGGCTCCGCGGTCAGCAGACATATCGATGATAGCCTTCTGCGAAATCTCCCATACTGTTTTATAAATGTCTTTAATGTTCTGAGGGATTTCCGGTATATTTTGAATCGATCCGTTAGCAGCGATAAGTTTTTGTCTCATCGTTTCGCTCCATAAGCCGAGCGTCATCAGGTCTTTCATCAGGTGCTTGTTAGCGATGATGAACTCACCAGACAATGTTCTGCGGGTATAGATGTTCGAAGTATACGGTTCAAAACATTCGTTGTTACCGAGGATCTGTGAAGTAGACGCTGTCGGCATCGGAGCAACCAGCAACGAGTTGCGTACACCGTGCTTCTTCACATCCTGCTTCAGTTGTTCCCAGTTCCAGCGACCGCTGGTTGGTGTAACACCCCACATATCAAACTGGAATATACCTTTTGATACTGGAGAACCTTTGAATGTTTCGTATGGACCCTGAACTTTTGAAAGCTCCATAGAAGCTTCCATCGCACCAAAGTATATAGTTTCAAATATATCTGCATTCAATGCGCGTGCTTCCGGAGAATCGAAAGGCATACGCAGCATGATGAACGCATCAGCCAATCCCTGTACACCCAAACCGATTGGTCTGTGGCGCATGTTGGAATTCTTGGCTTCCACTACCGGGTAGTAATTCACATCAATTACTTTATTGAGGTTGCGGGTAGCAACTTTGGTAATCTCATAAAGCTTCTGATGATCAAATTTACCATCCTCGGTTACGAACTTAGGCAATGCTATAGATGCCAGGTTACAAACCGCTACTTCATCCGGTGAAGTATATTCGATGATCTCTGTACACAAGTTACTTGACTTGATCGTACCGAGGTTCTTCTGGTTTGATTTCTTATTGGCAGCGTCTTTATATAGTATATATGGCGTTCCGGTCTCAATCTGTGATTCAAGAATTTCGAACCAGAGATCCTGAGCTTTTATCTGCTTGCGGAACTTGCCTTCTTTTTCATACTTCTCGTACAGGCGTTCAAAATCTTCGCCCCATACTTCTGCTAAACCAGGAGCTTCGTTCGGGCAGAAAAGAGACCACATTTCGTTGTTCTCCACGCGCTGCATGAAC
>CAMLLI010000693.1 GCA_946480685.1 uncultured Flammeovirgaceae bacterium
AGCCTATACCGTGGGGGACTACTGGTATGGCAAGAACGGTATTGATATGGAGAATCGTGTGCTTCGCAATACAACGGCCTTCACTGCAGATTTACTCCAGGACAAACTGAGCTTCAAAGGTAATTTTACTTTTCAGAACACGGATGACAACCAGAAGGCTATACGCGTGCCCGTTCCCTATAGCAGAAGGCCGGGTGTAATAGAATATGTAGGTACCAATACCAACGATATTAAGGATGCGTACTATGAGACACAATACCTGGCCACGAACTTTTACCTGGAGTATGAAAACACATTCAATCAGAAGCACTATGTAAAAGCGATGGCTGGTTATAACTATGAGCAGTCAACGTATAAGGGCTTATCCGCGCAACGCAACGGTCTTATCTACGAAGATGCACAGGATATAAACCTCGCATTAGGACAATCGATAACCACGGTAGGTGGCTGGGACAAATGGAATATACTCGGTGGTTTCTTCCGTCTCAACTATATATTTAACGAGAAATATTTGTTGGAAGTAAACGGGCGCTACGATGGTTCTTCCAAGTTTCCGGCAAATGAACGATATGCATTTTTCCCTTCGGTATCAGCGGGCTGGAGAATTTCAAAAGAGTCATTCTGGAATGTGTCCGATCGGTTTATCTCTGATTTGAAACTGCGGGGTTCTTATGGATCACTTGGCAATGGAAGTATAGCATCGTATGCTTTCCAGGAAAAATTTGCCATTGCACAATCCGGTCTTATACTCAATGGTGTGAAGCCGCAATATACCAGTCAGCCCGGTGTGTTGCCGGATGGACTCACCTGGGAGACATCAACAACGCAAAATATAGGGCTCGACCTCTCGATGTTATCCGGACGTTTGACGTTTACCGGTGATGCCTATACACGCAAGACAACCGATATGTTTACGATTGGCATGACGTTGCCAGCTGTATTTGGTACCGATGTACCGAAAGGAAACTATGCCGATCTGAAAACAACAGGATGGGAATTTGTATTGGGATGGAATGATGAAGTTACCGTTGGCTCAAAGCCGTTGGGATATTCAATCCGTCTTACATTGGCCGACAGTCAATCCGAGATACTCCGCTATAATAATCCTGATAAAAAACTCAGTGACTATTATGAAGGCATGAAAGTAGGCGAGGTGTGGGGTTATGTTACAGAAGGCTTCTTTACGTCAGAGGAGGATATCAAGAACCATGCAGATCAAAGTCTCATCAAAGCTTCGAACTCCGGACAGATTCTTCCGGGCGATATCAAGTTCAGGGACATCGATGGTAAAGTAGGTGCGAATGGCCGCACGGTTATAGACAACGGAGCAAACACCGTGAACGATCCGGGCGATATGGTAATTATCGGAAACACGTCACCACGGTATACCTATGGGGCACTGTTCGGTCTTGACTGGAATAACTTTTTCTTCAACGCATTTTTCCAGGGTGTAGGTAAACAAGACTGGTGGCCGGGTGCAGAAGCGGATTACTTCTGGGGGCCTTATAACCGTCCGTATAACAGTATGCCAGAGTCGATGCTGGATAACTATTGGACAGAGGAAAACACCGATGCATACTTCCCGCGCCTGCGTGGTTATACAGCACAAAGTACATCCCGTGAGCTTGGTGTGAAACAGACTAAATATTTGCAAAATATAGCCTATATCCGCCTGAAGAATATACAACTGGGCTATAATCTGCCACAGCATCTTGCGGAGCGTGTTAAACTGAACAGTGCGCGCATCTATATATCCGGAGAAAATCTCTGGTCATGGTCGCCACTCTATCGAATCACACGTGATCTTGATCCGGAGAGTACAGGACCATCTGATAAAGTACTCACTACAGGTTCATCCGGTAACGGTAATAATTACCCGATGCTGAAAAGCTATACCATTGGAATTTCACTTACACTTTAATTCGATCATCATCCGATTTAACAGATCATGTATATGAGAAAATATAGTCTGTTGCTGCTGCTGGCTGTGTTGCTGGCAAGCTGCGACCTGGAGCAGACTCCTGAATCCACAACTTCCAAAGACGCTGTGTTCGGAAGTGAAAAAGGACTGGAACTCTACGCCAACTCTTTTTATTCCATTTTACCTACTGCAAATAATATACATCGTGCCGATGAGATTTCTGATTTCGGTGCACGCAGCCAGGTGCCTGATTACATTCGTGAAGGTGCGTTCGGTCCGCGTCAAAGTTCAGGATGGGACTGGAGAGACTTGCGCAACCTGAATTATTTTATCGAGAACTGTAACTATCCAACGATAGCGCCCGATGTAAAACGTCACTATGTAGGACTCGCGCGTTTCTTTCGTGCCTGGTTTTATTTTGATAAAGTAAAACGTTTTGGTGATGTACCCTGGATTGGCAAGACGATGGATGTAAATGATCCGCAGTTGTTTGCCGGTCGTGATTCACGCATGCTCGTAATGGACTCGGTGTTGGCAGACCTCGATTATGCTACGGCCAATATCCGTACCGTTAATGACAACACGCGAAGTCTCATAACAAAATATATAGCATACGCCTTCAAGTCACGTGTATGTTTGTTTGAGGGTACATTTCGCAAGTATCATGCGCTTGACGGTTCGGAGAAGTGGTTGAATGAGGCCGTTGACGCAGCGAACGTAGTGATGACAGAATCAGGCTTCAGCATTAGCGAGGCCGGTGGAGCGGGGAAGTCCTATAGACAATTGTTTACATCAAAAACTCCGGTAGGAGCAGAAGTGATGTTGGCTGCATTGTGCGACCCGACTCTGAGTGTTTTTAACGATGCGAACTGGTGGTGGACGAGTGCTACCTATGGACCGCGCCTTAGCTTTACCCGCACGTTCATCAATACATACCTGAACATTGACGGCACTCCGTTCACCGAGCAGGCAGGCTATGAGACAATGACGTTTCCTCAGGAAGTAAAAAATCGTGATCTGCGTTTGCAACAGACCATTCGCATGGGCGACTATAAACGTACCAATGCCGGAGTAACCGAAGCTGCGCCTCCCGTATTTTCCTATACCTATACCGGGTATCAGCCGATCAAATGGTGTCTGGATGATATGTATTATGATGGCGGAAGTCGTAACGATAACTCGATCTCCATCATTCGCTATGCGGAAGTATTGCTGAACTATGCTGAAGCAAAAGCTGAACTCGGTACGCTGAACGATGCAGACTGGACAAAAACCATTGGAGCGTTGCGCAAGCGTGCCGGTATAACCGCTGGTACGACCAGTATGCCTACCGTTGCAGATTCGTATTTGCAGACAAATTATTTTCCGGATATTACTGACGCGGTAATTCTGGAAATACGCCGGGAGCGTGGTATTGAATTGGTGCTGGAAGGATTTCGTTTTTACGATCTCGTTCGCTGGAAGCGTGGTGATTTGCTGGAGCAAGTATGGAACGGCTTCTATGTGCCGGCTCTTGATCAACCGCTTGATCTGAATGAGGATGGCAAGATGGATGTATGCTTCTATACAACAG
>CAMLLI010000694.1 GCA_946480685.1 uncultured Flammeovirgaceae bacterium
CGAAGAGCGGTGCGTGAACATTGACGAAAATTGTTTCCGACAGCGTAAAAACTTCTATCCGTATTTTAGATGATACGCGCGGGCGAAGGTAGTTCACTACGTTATTGATCAGCGTTACAACGTTCTCTCTTTTTAATGTTGGTGTTGATCCGATGCTCGAGAATCGTTCGGTTACGATGCGAAGTTTTTGAATGTCTTTCTCCAGTTCTTCTACAACACCCTTCTCCTGCATGTCTGAATCTTCACGGATTACTTCCATCCACGCCATAAGCGAAGATATAGGTGTGCCGAGCTGATGCGCTGTTTCTTTGGCGAGCCCTACCCATACGCGATTCTGTTCAGCCATTTTAGAGTAATTGAATGCCAGGAAAGAAATGAATCCAAACAACGCTATAACCGATAGCTGTATATAGGGATAAGCAATAAGCTGTTTGAGGAGGAAAGAGTTTTTATAGTATATATACTGTGTGCCGAAGATCTCATTTGTCTGCGGGTCGCGCAGCGTTACGGTAATGGGCTCGTACGTTTCCCGCATGATATTCATTTGATTCGCGAGAAACTCATCCTTCCGTTTTTGCGACCACGACTCTTCTACGTCCAGGTTGCGATGTGCCAGTACTTGTCCTTTTTCATCAGCCTGTATAATGGGTATCGAATTGTTTTGAAAAAGAATTTCCTGGGCAATGAAATTAACATCACCATACGTGTCGTCTTCGTTGGCGGTATATTCGATAGCCTTTGCGTAGAGTTGTACCTGCTGGCGCTCGCGACCTTTAAGCTGATCGACCAGAATCTTAGTATAGTAAATCGAACCGGCACTGATGAGAATGGAAACAATTAACACAACCCACTTGAAGGCTGTGTTGCTCTGATAAAAATCAAGTCCCGGAATGGATGATATCTTGCTCATTCGTGAGGTGAAAAATAAAATAAAAAACCAGATGTAGCTACACACCTGGTTTTATTATCGTGAATGTTAAACGAAGATCAGTTCTTCATCATAAACCATTTGGCAAGAACTTTATAGTTTACTTTAGTGCCATGCATCAAAATACCCACGCGGTAAACTCTGCCGGCCACCCAGGTGGTGAGTATAAATCCTCCGATCAATAAGACTACTGATAACGCCAGTTGCCAGAACGGAACACCGAAGCCTATACGGCCCATCATAGCAATCGGAGATGTTATCGGTATAATTGATAGCCATACACTAATCGGTCCATGCGGATCTTTCAGTATAAACATGAAAAGACTCATGTATGAGATCAACATCGGAATAGTAATCGGGAACATGAACTGCTGCGCTTCCGCAGGACTATCCACAGCAGAGCCGACTGCGGCAAACAATGCTCCGTATAGCAAGTAGCCGCCGAGGAAATAAAACAGGAAGCTGATGCCTATCTGCATCCACGGAAGTGATGTGAATTCATTTATAACCTCTGCTGTTTTTGAAACTGCAGCGGCCTGCTGGGCAGCAGCCTCGGGTGAGATTTGTTGCATAGCCTGTTGTTGTGGTGAGTCTACACCCACCATGTCAACCACTACAAAGGTTAACGTACTCATTAATATAATCCAGATCAAAAACTGTAGCAAGCCTACGGAAGCCAATCCTAAAATTTTACCCATCATCAATTGAAAAGGTTTTACCGAAGAAACAATTACTTCTACAACCTTACTTGTTTTTTCTTCTATGATTCCCTGCATGATCTGCGCACCGTAAATGAAGATGAACATATACATCAGTATACCGCCTGCCATACCTATGCCCGAGAGTATAATGGAGTTGTTGGATTTTTCCTGGCCACTTTCTGTGAAGCTTACCGTGCTGATGTTTACGTTTGTCTTCAGACTATCAAGTAACTTCTGATCGATCCGCATGCGCTGCATTTTCAAATCTTTCAGTTGGGCTTCAAAAAGATTTTCGATGCTGGATATATCTTCCATGCTTGGCGATATCTTCGTATAGAGTACGATGCCTTTCGGGTCAGAGATATTTAGTTTCGGTATATATAGCAATCCGAAATCATCTGTAGCGCGATAAGCTGTCTTGGCACCCTCCAGCGATCCTGTGAATTTTTTAAATACAAATTTGGAGGAGTCAGGAGTGAATAACGCAGACTCATCGATATAGTGCACGACTTCTTTCTCGGCATGTTTATCCTGTTCTTTGGCAATATATACCAGTAAACCAATAATAGCTGGAAAGATGAGGGGGATGAGAATAGTGGCAATGAGAAATGATTTTTTCTGAACGCGATTTAAAAACTCGCGTTGTGTGATCAGCCATATCTTATTCATCGGAACCTCCTTTTACTAACGTTATAAAGATCTCACTCATAGTTGGTACTTTTTCAACGAAGCTGTGCACCTCGGTAACTTCAGTGAGGTCGCGTATAAGTTGATTGGGACTTGTGTTTTCGTTCACTTTGATTAATGATCGGAAGTAAGTGTCTTCCAGATTTTTTTGTTCCAGCAGTTCGTATTTCGCTGGCACTGTAAAGGCTCCTATATGTTCAACAGCAAATGTACCGGTACGATAGGTGGCCTTTACTTGCTTCTTGGAGCCTTCCAGAATTTTTTTCGATCTGTTTATTAACGCGATGTGGTCGCAGAGATCTTCTACTGTTTCCATGCGGTGCGTAGAGAAAATTATAGTACATCCGCGCTCTTTCAGTTCAAGTATCTCTTTTGTAATAAGCTGCGCGTTCACCGGATCGAAACCAGAGAAAGGCTCATCGAGAATGATAAGCTTGGGCTCATGCATCACCGTGCTGATGAACTGGATCTTCTGAGCCATACCTTTACTCAGATCTTCAACTTTTTTATTCCACCAATCGGTGATCTCGAATTTTTTTATCCACGCTTTACTTTTTTCAATAGCGTCTTTTCGGCTGAGTCCTTTCAGCTGCGCGAGGTAGGTAAGCTGTTCGCCTACTTTCAGTTTTTTGTAGAGTCCTCTTTCTTCCGGCAGATAGCCGATGGTGCCGATGTGTTTTGCTTGGAGTCTTTCACCAAAGATTGAAATCTCTCCGCTGTCGGCAGTAATGATTTGATTAATGATGCGGATGAGTGTGGTTTTACCGGCCCCGTTAGGCCCGAGCAATCCGAAAATAGTTTGCTGCGGAATGGTAAGACTCACCTCATCAAGCGCTACATGATTGGTGTAGCGCTTCGTTACATTGCTGGCAGATAATGCTTCCACGTAGGTTGAGTGTTAATACTGGATAAGTTAGTATCAATACTCGACAAAGAATTACTGAACCGGAAGCTAAAACTTAAAAAACTTGAAAGCAGCCACAAGGCCGCGGGATGATTATAACTACTGCTGACTCTCTTTGAAGATGATGTTCCCCATCGAAACGTCAAGATCGAACGTCATAGCGTTCTTCGAGTCTTTGCTGTAAGCTGCGTTGGCAAATGTATCATTATTGATCTTGACCAGGCTTGCAGGTACTTTTACGCTGCATAACCAGGAGTCGTGTATCTTCACCA
>CAMLLI010000695.1 GCA_946480685.1 uncultured Flammeovirgaceae bacterium
ATACATATAGTGATGAAGCATTGAGTGATCAAAGAATATATATATATATATATAATTCTCTAAGCTATACATCGCAGCTAAAAAGTAACGCATTATGATAAAACTAAATCGTCTGTTTTTAATTTTAACATTAGGCACTGCTCTTGTCTCGTGCAAAAAAGAATCGGATACAAAAGCACCTGACAAGCAAGTACAGTTTGAAGAAACATGGGAGTCTCTCGCGAAGATTGAAAGAGAACCCGAATGGTTCAAGGATGCAAAATTCGGTATATATTTTCACTGGGGCGTTTATAGTGTGCCTGCTTACGGTTCCGAGTGGTATCCCCGGTGGATGTACGCACCCGGACGAGAAGGTTGGGGCGGAGATATATTTGAACATCATAAGAAAACGTTTGGTCCGGTCGCTCAATTCAACTACCATGATTTTATACCGATGTTTACCGGTGAGCACTTTGATGCTAAAGAATGGGCCGATTTATTTAAGAATGCGGGAGCACAATTTGCCGGACCAGTCGCGCAGCACCACGATGGATTTGCCATGTGGGATAGTAAACTAAACCCGTGGAATTCGAAAGCGATGGGTCCTAAGAAAGATATACTTGGTGATTTGTTTGTTGAACTGAAAAAGAACAACATGAAAACCATCGCGACCTTTCACCACGAACGACTGCTTCAGCGATATGCACAAGACTCTTCGAAGTGGGCGCAGAACACACCCGATCCCGGAGATGATAGTCATTTCCCCTATCATCCTGACTATATCACGTCAACAAATGATCCCAAGCTAAGGCTACTCTATGGCAATATGCCTGAAGATGAATTCCTGGATTACTGGCTGAACCAGATAAACGAGGTCGTTGACAATTATCAACCGGATATCATCTGGTTTGACTCATGGTTGGATCGTATTCCCGAAGTATACCGTCAGAAAATGGTGGCGCATCATTTCAACGCGGCTACTTCACGCGGTCAACATCCTATCGTTGCCTATAAACAGGAAGACTTACCGGCTAATGTAGGTATACTGGATATTGAGCAAGGCGGTAAGATGGACATCTCTGAAGATTACTGGCTAACCGATATTACACTAAGTAATGATAGCTGGTGTTACATCAACGGGCAAACGTATAAAGAACCATCACTCGTTATCCGAAACATGATTGATGTGTGGAGCAAGAAAGGTATTGTATTACTGAATATATCTCCGATGGCGGATGGCACGATCAACAACGAACAGCGGAGTATCCTGGCTGCTATCGGAAAATGGATCAGCAAACATAAAGAAGCAGTATATGAAACGCGGACCTACTCGGTCTATGGTTATGGAGATGCTACCATTGACAAAGGCCATTTCGGTGGACAATCTGCGACCATAAAATATGGCAAAAGTGACATTCGCTTTACCGTATCGAAGGACAAGAAGTATATGTATATATATTCCCTCGGACTTCCAACACCTAACGCTCCTCTTGAAATCCGGACCGATATAGAGGGAAAGGTGAAACGTGTCTCTGTAGTAGGCAGTGAGGCCGAGCTAAAATGGTCGGTAGCGGGAAAGAAGCTTACGATACAAACACCAGATGCAAGTAAAATGGATGAACTGGCAACGGTGTTCAGGGTTGAGTTTGAGTAGTAAATAAACTTCTATCTAATTTTTTTATATATCATGGTTCCCGTTTTACAAAATGGAGAACCATGATCAGGTTATATATATACCCAACCCGTACTCACTTCCTGGATTCAGCCATTGCTCCGAGCTGCTGCAGCATATTGAATTGATCAAACAACGGGAAATGTTTGATCACCTTGTCATCTTTAAAATAGTCTATCGCAAATCCTTTGATCTCAAACGACTTTCCGGTTGCAGGAAGACCAGGTAAATCTCCAACCTGGACAGCGGTCCATGTCATAACGGAAACAACCTTGTTGTCCTCCGAAATCTGTTCCACCACCGTTATCTTATTGTTGGTGAATGCTGCAGCAAATCGTTGATCTTCCTCTATATATTTCGTCTTGTTAACCTGGTTGCCGCCGAAGAAATCTGCTACAAAGTTATCGTGCAGATATTTATCGTAGTTGTGTTTCAACGCCTCGGTTCCAAAAGCTTCATGCCATTCTTTTGAAATTTGTTTTTGCTTCTTTTGATCCATACAGCATCTATTTAAACCCTGCTATCCAGGTTAAATAATTATGCCGCTATAAACCACACATGACCATTTACGCATGCTATATACTCTAACCTTCGTCCTTATAGAAAGAACTTGGTTGTCACATCTATATATATACTCTCTCACCAGCAAACACTTCGCTGGCAAGCAAAAGCAACATCCTCCATCAAAAATTATCGCCAGCCTAATCCGGGTGCGACATACTTTAAAATTGAAGACAGTACATGAATATTGTAGTCGACACCCAGCGTGTTCGGTATCGTTAAAAGAAGTGTATCCGCCTCTTGAATCGCTTCATCTGCAGCTAATTCTTTTATGAGTTGATCCGGTTCGGCAGCATAGCTTCTTCCGAAAATAGCACGTCTGTCGCTTTCAATATAACCGATCTGATCCGCGCGACTTGTCTCCTGTCCAAAGAGATACCTGTCCTGATCCGTTACCAATGCAAAAACAGATCGACTTACTGAAACTCTTGGCTCGCGTTGATGACCTGCTTTCTTCCAGGCTTCTTTATATAGTCTGATTTGCTCGGCCTGCTGAACATGAAAAGGTTTACCACTTTCATCGTACTTGAGCGTAGAGCTTTGCAGATGCATTCCGTTTTCAGCGGCCCATACCGCTGTAGCATTTGAAGCAGCTCCCCACCAGATCCGGTTACGCAGTCCGGGAGAGTGTGGTTCTAATCGTAACAAACCCGGAGGATTCGGAAACATAGGAAACGGATTAGGCTTGGCAAAGCCGACACCATTTAGTTTATCCAGAAACTCCAGCGCTTTACGGCGTCCCATGTCAGCATCACTTTCTCCTTCGGCAGGTTGATAACCAAAGTAGCGCCATCCATCAATTACCTGTTCAGGTGAACCTCTGCTAATACCTAACTGTAATCTTCCACCGGATATAAGATCAGCTGCTCCTGCATCTTCTACCATGTAGAGCGGATTTTCATAGCGCATATCAATCACTCCTGTTCCAATCTCTATCTTTTTTGTTTTCGCACCGATCGCTGCTAATAACGGAAATGGCGATCCGAGTTGAGCAGCGAAATGATGCACACGAAAATATGCACCGTCCAATCCCATTTCTTCCCCGGCCACGGCCAGATCTATAGATTGAAGTAATGTATCACTTGCTGTGCGCGCATTATATCCCTGGCGATTAGCCCAGTGTCCAAATGACAAAAATCCAATTTTCTTCATAGCTTCCTCTCAGGCATCAAAATAGCCTTGCCTTCAAATGTAATAATTACCACGCATACAATCGAAGCTTCTGTGCTTACGATATAAACTTCGTTCGGTTATAAAATGAATTGATAGTAAACA
>CAMLLI010000696.1 GCA_946480685.1 uncultured Flammeovirgaceae bacterium
CGATTAACGATTAACGATTAACTTTAATACCAATGCTGTAATTCTCACCTCCTATCCGCTAATAACCGGTCTATATAGTTTTATACATGCTACACCTGGAGCGGTTTCGTAAATTATACAATGATTTCCTGGTATTGAAGATCGATGAGCTTCGTATGGAGCCAGGCATCTACTGGATTAAAGGTGTAAATGGTTCAGGCAAGAGTACATTACTCAAGACCATTGCCGGTATACTCCCCTTTCATGGAGATATACGGGTGAATAACATTAGTATACAACGACAACCGGTGGCATATCGCAAGCTTGTTAATGTTGCAGAAGCGTCCCCTATATTTCCCGGATTTCTTACCGGCACAGAGATGATACGCCTGTTTGCTGCCGCGAAGGATGCTCCGCCACAACAGGCATCCTTCTTTATCGAGAGCATGAAAATGCAGGCTTACATTGATGAACCGTTGCATATATACTCCAGCGGTATGCTCAAAAAGCTGTCGCTCGTACTCGCCTTCCTGGGAAATGCCGAAGTAATTTTACTGGACGAACCACTGGTTACCCTGGATGCCGAATCACTAACGATATTATATACCTGGATTACCGAACGACATACCCAGTCAGGAACAACGTTCCTGCTTTCCTCTCACCAGGCACTTGAAACACATACTATACCGGCGATGCGTACGCTGCTGGTTGATCAGCAAACCGTCACCTATATATGATGCCACTACCGCTTACCCGTATATTGGTCAGGTTGTTTGCATCTGGTTTTTATCGTGTGCACGCTGGCTTGCTCGCCATGCTCTTTGGTACAGTGATCTGTTATTGCATATTTATTATACCGCTCAACGAAACACACCTGGAGCCGGCTCAGCGTATTGCAGAAAGCCTGATGTTTACACTTTCGTTGTTGAGTTCACCGGTTATGATGGCAGCTGTGTTTATGGTGTGGTTTATTTATACGTTGAAGAGCTGGCAGTACATCAGGCGGCAATTGCAGCTTGAGAGTAACCTGTTTATATTCTATAGTGTGACATCGTTCTCGCGAATGAGACAATTTCAAAGCTGGGCAATCGTGCAAACGGTTATACTGTTGCCGGCACTTGGCTATGCCCTGATAACATTGATTGTCGGGATTGTTTTTGGCTACCACCTCGCTCCTTTTATAATGCTGGTATATATACTGCTGCTGATAGTACTTAGTGCTGGTATATACATGCGATGGATAAATCAACCGTCTCCGGTAAAGGCAAACTATATTCAATACCTGACGCGTAACCGGGCAAAACCTTTATTTACGTTATTCCTGTACCACATTGCCGATCAACAAAAACTAACGTATCTGCTGACGAAGGCTTTTGCACTGCTCAGTATATTCGGTTTGCCGTATTTCTTTGCTGATATTGGTGATCTTCGTGCTGCCGGGATTATTATACTGCTGGTGTGTCTCGCGCATGTGGTGCTGGTGTTCCAGGAGTTTCGTTTTGAACAGGTGTATCTTGGTTTTGTTCGTAATTTTCCGGTAAGTCGTCTGCAGCTATATATACATCACCTGCTGCTACATATGCTAATACTTTTTCCGGAAGGTATAGCGTTGTTTGTGTCGCTCCCGGTATCTATTGCAGTATTGTTATTATTTTTTGCATTGGGAACTATTATGTTGTTCCGCAGTATGCTTCTGGTGGTAAGGAACACCACGATGCGCAGTTATCTCTGGTGTATAACCGCGATCTCAGTTTTTATCTTCGTAGCCATTCTGTTCAGGAAGATGGAATTGATAGCGCTGCTGAATTTACCTCTCTCGTGCATCATGTTCTATAAGAGGTATTACCGTACAGAATCACCTGCCTCTTAAATCCCTAGAGAAGAAAATATTCCGATAACGCTATATATATGGTGTCACCGGTCTTTAATGCGTGAGCCGGGGTTGTTACCGTAATGGTATTGGTAGCCGTGGCTACTTCCAGTTCGTAGTAGCTTCCGCAGAAGCTGATCTTGTTTACCTTACCCGGTATACTTGTTTTTGATCGCTTCGTTATACTGAAATGTTCCGGGCGGATAAACAGGCGTTTACCCTTCGTATTGATTTCGAGGATCCGTTGAAATTCAGGAGACTTCCCAAGGTCGATGATGCTATATTTACCGAAGAGGCCCGCTACATATTCATCGGCAGGTTGGTGGTATATCTTTTCCGGTGTGCCTTTCTGTACCGTCTGTCCGTTGCGCATCACAACGATCTGATCGGCCCACGATAGTATATCGACTGCATCGTGCGAAATGAGCATGCAGGTAATTTTCAGTTCTTTACCGATGTTCCGGATCACAGACTTCAACGTGTTCTTGTGAATCATGTCGAGGTTGGTAAAGGGTTCATCCAGTAACAACAGTCGGGGCGATCCAATCAGGAGCTTGGCCAATGCTATACGTTGCCGTTCGCCTCCTGATAACTGATCTGTTTTTCGTTTCAGCAGGTGCGTGATTTCGCAGACTTCATATATAGTATTGGCTCCGGATTCGGTTAACGTGTTGGCGTATGCAAGTACTTGTTCTACGCGAAGAAACCGGGGCAACTCAAAGTGCTGTGACAGGTATGAGATGCCGGGATGACCGGGGATCAGTTTGTCTTGTGGACCTTCAATGGGATGTCCTTCAAACAGAATGCGTCCTTCATCGGGTTGAACTAATCCGGCAATGATCTTCATCAATGTACTTTTACCGGATCCTGTTTCACCTGCTATAGCAACCTTCTGAAGTTTTCGTTGTGAAAAACTTATAGTCTCCAGCGTAAAATCTGTTTCAGCCCGCTTCGATACGTTTGATACTTCCAGTAGTGTCATGAACTGGCAAATATGAATATTTTTATGGTGTGAATCTACACTAAGCTTTGACTGCCATTCTTGTATAAAGATTTATGGCGGTTTGGTCACTTCGTTACAACGCCTGTCTTATATTTATAGCGGATATATAATTTTCATGAATCAACACATGCTTCCTGCGCTTTTGTACTTCTACGGTTCTTTTTTAATTCTCTGCGGTATAGTTTCTGTAATTTTCATCGGGCTGAAAGCAAAGACTGCGCTTATCTCCGGAGGCATGTCGGGTTGTATTTCGCTTTTTATCGGCTACCTGATTTCAACAAATGTTGCAGGCGCACGTGTTGCCGGTATATTTGTGTCGCTCGCCTTGTTCTGCGTGTTCTCCTGGCGATCTACCAAAACACTTTTCAGAATTTTCGAGATTCAGCAATCCCCGGTTCATGATGAACTTAAAGGTAAAGGCATTGCGTTCCTCATCATCAGTCTGATGGCAGTTGTATCGGTGGTTGTCCTCATGCTGCAGACGATCAGTTACTGGCAGGCATAATATACTATAGACTTTGCGTTGTCTCAGTCACTGCCGGATAATCCAAGGTGCATGAAGCCGGTTTACGAAGGGAATGCCGTTGTTTTTTCGTTCGTGATAACTCGTTTAGCTATAAACTTATATATTT
>CAMLLI010000697.1 GCA_946480685.1 uncultured Flammeovirgaceae bacterium
ATATAGATCTATATACGGATAAGTACTATGCATGGCCAAGTACTTTACCAGAAGTCTCAAAACAGGTTGTGTAAACAGGCTCTTTTAGACGTTTAAAAATTTGTAAATGACTTATTAACAGAATGTTGTGGTGAAATAAAAAATTTCTAAAATTTTTTAACCAAGAGTTTTCGGCCGCATGTGCTAAGGTGAAATTGGCCTGAAACTGAACACAGCACTGTTCAGTTTTGAATCGTTGCAACAGAAATTTTGCTGACTTTACTGGCCCGGCATAACGGACAGCGTAGATCAACGATTATTTTCTCGCGACTTTATTGGGTTAATGAACGACACGTTATGTCATTCCAATTTTCACTCAAGTACGAACAGATAATTACATATGCTAAATATTAGTAGAAGATTGATTTAAAAGAACTTACTTCTTACCATAACTTAGTATGTAACTTTGTCAACAGGTCTTTGGGGAGGTTTTTAATGAAGAAGATTTTTTTAGTATTCCTGGTTTTAGCTGCCATTGTAGAAGTCAATGCCCAGTCGGGCAATGAGTGGATTGACTTTAGTCAATCGTACTTTAAAATTCCGGTTGGCAAAGACGGTATATATAAACTTGACTATTCCAGTTTGCAGGCAGCTGGTTTTCCGGTCGGTTCAGTTGATCCACAACGCATCCAACTTTTTCACCGCGGTGTTCAGCAGGCAATCTATGTAGAAGGAGAGAGCGATGGCCAATTCAACAACGCTGACTTTATAGAGTTCTATGGAAGACGCAATGATGGTACACTCGATGCTGACCTCTATAAACCTGCATCACTACAACCTCACAAATACTATAATCTTTACAACGACACCACCAGTTACTTCCTAACCATCGGAGCGCTGAACGGAAAGCGCATGGTGTCTTTTAATGAAGACAATACATCGGGCCTCGCTGCGGAGAGTTATCATGTTGATGAGAAGTTGCAAGTATTTGTAAGTCAGCTTTCGCAGGGAACTGATTACGAAATAGAAATGCGCTATAGCTTCTTTGATCGTGGTGAAGGATTTACCGGAGCGCAGGTTGTACAGGCACAATATGTTGACTATACGATAACAGGGATCACTAATACGGTTACCTCGGCTGCTGCTCCAAAGCTTGAACTCTTGCTGGTAGGACGTGGCCCTATGGCACACGTAGCAGAAGTATATGTAGGAGCTGGTTTGCGTTTGGCGGGAACAGTAAATTTTTCCGGCTATGACGCATATACATATACTCAGAATCTTGCGTGGAGTGATATCGCTGCCGATGGCTCGTTGTTGGTACGCATCAAAGTTATAGGTACCGGAGGTGCAGACCGTTTAAGTGCTTCCTATCTGAAGCTGCGATATGCGCAGCAAACCAACGCTGCGTCAGCAAGTGAAAAAGTATTTAATCTTGTTCCGAATGGAAATGGTAAGTCATATATACAAATACAAAATGCGGCAGCTGGACTTCGTCTCTTTGATGTAACGGATCCTTCTACTGTAGTCAAGATAGGCACGACATCATCTTCCACATTGAATGCCATTGTTCCCTCAACAAGTTCTGAACGCAAAATATTTTCTACGACCACCACTATATCTCCGAAGATAAAGCCTATCAAGTTTAGGGATATAAATCCACACGACTATAATTACATAATCATCAGTCACCCGCTGTTACGCAGACCTGCTTCCGGTTACAGCGATCCCGTAAAGGCCTATGCAGAATACAGAGCCTCCGCTGCCGGTGGTGGTTTTGATACGTTGGTGGTAAATATAGGGCAGCTCTATGACCAGTTTAACTACGGTGAAATATCACCTCGAGCTATATTTAAATTCATGCAGTACCTGGCTGCTACCAATCTTCCTCGTTACTTATTTATTATAGGAAAGGGACTTGACTATGGAGGTCAGTATCATCGTAATCCTACCTCGAGTTCTTATGCTGTTAATAAAGATCTCGTTCCTTCTACCGGACACCCTGCTTCGGATAATTACTATACAGCAGGTTTAGCAGGCACAACGGATGAGCCTGCGGTACCTACAGGACGTATCACCGCAACGAAGGCTGCCGATGTTGCGGCTTACCTTAACAAAATAATTGAAACTGAAGCGAGGCCTTTTGATGACCTGCGCAGAAAAGATATACTTCACCTGAGCGGAGGTATAGAAGATGGCGAGCCCGAGCTTTTCCGTTCTTTTCTGCAAGATTATGCTGCTATTGCTACAGATTACTATTTGGGGGGAAAAGTTTCTGCCCTTGCCAAGCAATCAACAGATATAGAGTTGATCAACATCGCTGAGGAAATTAACAAAGGACTTGGACTCGTAACATTTTTTGGACATGCGTCCACCACAACACTGGATTTTGATATAGGGTATGTGACGGACCCGATCATGGGCTATAACAATCCGAACAAGTATCCGATGATGCTAATGAATGGATGTAGTGCCGGTGCATTTTTCTCTAACAGGACATTATTTGGCGAAGATTGGGTGCTCGCTCCCAATAAAGGTGCCTCTGCATTTATAGCACACAGTGCCTATGGATTTGTTTCGAATCTGCGTATCTATTCTGAAATGTTTTATAGAGTTGGCTTTGCAGATTCAGTATACATCCACAAGGGTATTGGTGATATACAGAAAGAAGCGGCCCGCAGGCATATTGCACAAACCGGTTCGTCTATAGCGAATACAACACAAGTGCAACAAATGATTTTGCTGGGAGACCCGGCGGTGCCATTATTCGGTGCAAACAAACCTGACCTCGAGATAAAAGATGAAAATGTATACCTCGAATCATTCGATGGGGAAACCATTACTGCGCTAACCGATTCGTTTGCATTGAAGATCATTGTTCGAAACTTCGGTCGTGCAACGGAAGATACGATGCGCATTGAAGTGAAGCGCTATCTGAATGACAATTCGATGCTAGTTTACGATTCGCTATATCCATCAACTTTATATAGCGACACTCTAACTTTTGTTATCCGTAAAGGGCGTGAAAATGGCGGAGGTAATAACCGGTTTGAAATAATGCTTGATCCGGATAGTGTAATCAATGAATTAAGTGAAAGTAATAATGGTGCATCGTTAACACTGCCTATTGCATTGAACGGAACGAGAAATCTTTTCCCTTCTGACTTTGCTATTGTACACAATAAAGATTTAACACTGTCTTTTCAGACCACAGATTTACGCTCAGGGGAACGCGAGTTTATAGTAGAAATTGATACCGTTAATACATTTGACAGTCAGTATAAAAAAGTCTTTACTGTAAAAGGAACGTTATTGGCTCGCCAGGGTATAGAACTTTTGCAAGCTGACACCCTTGCTTTTTACTGGCGAACCAAATTAGCGCAACCAGTCGAAGGCGAATCAGATGCCTGGGTACAAAGCTCCTTTACCTATATTGATAACGGTCCTGAAGGCTGGGCGCAGGTTCACTTTCCGCAATACCTGGCAAACACAACGGAGGGGCTGGT
>CAMLLI010000698.1 GCA_946480685.1 uncultured Flammeovirgaceae bacterium
CTTTGATATTTCCACGCAGGTAGTAAGCAACCGAATAGCTAGGATCAAGTTCTATAGCTTTGTTTACATTGAGAAGCGATTCCATGAACTCATTTTTCTCATATAGTTCACGCCCCTTCTGTGTATATTCTTTAGCACTTTGCGCAAAGGCCGCTCCGGAAAGGAGAATAAGACAAGCCGTTATAAACAGGTTCTTCATATAATCTAATTTAAACAAAAGTAACCGTTTATTACCGGACACGCCCCTCAAAGTAATATTTTCAATGCTTTGGAAAAATTTCATCAGCGAGTCGCAGGGCTTCGGCAAAGGCTTCTTTGTTAAGACCAGTATGTGCTCCTTGTTGTTCCAGGAAAAACAGTACCGTCTCCGTTGCCAGGTTACCTACCAGGTCGTCTTTTGCCATAGGGCATCCGCCATAACCGCGTATAGCGCCATCGAAGCGTTTACATCCCGCACGGTATGCAGCTTCAATTTTTTCCAATGCTGTAGCCGGTGTCGAATGTAAATGTACTCCCAACTCCAGTGACGGATATACTCTGGACAGTGATGTGAACAGGTAATTAATATTCTCCGGGGTAGATACACCAATCGTATCGGCAAGCGAAATAATTTCGCAACCCATCGTGTTAAGTATGTTTACAAATTTACCGACTACTTCAACATCGTATGGGTCATTATAGGGATTACCAAACCCCATGCTGATATAGGTCACCAGTTTTTTATGGGAGCGCACACATACGTTTTGAATTTCATCGAGCGTACTCAGTGCCTCCACTATAGATTTATTGGTGTTACGCTGCTGAAAAGTTTCCGATATAGAAAGCGGGAAGCCGAGATAGCTTATCGCTTCGAAGCGTGAAGCATCTTCAGCACCGCGCGTGTTGGCAACAATCGCCAGTAATTTTGACTTACTTTTTTTCCATTCAAGTTGTTCGAGCACTTCAGCTGTATCGCGCATCTGCGGTATCGCTTTTGGTGACACAAAGCTGCCAAAGTCTATCGTATCAAATCCTACCTTTAACAGTTGATTGATATAGCGAACCTTATGTTCTGTCGGTATAAACTGCTCCAGGCCTTGCATGGCATCGCGCGGACATTCAATGATCTTCATAATGGATGCGAGTATAATAATCCAATGGTATATCAGTGTCAGGCACCTGATGCAGGGCATCACTGATCGATGCCAAGATTACCATTTTTAGGAGGAGAAATCAACGCCTCACCTGATTTAAGTAACCCTTGACCGTAGTAAAAATTGTTTCAGTTATCGGGAGCTAATGCACTTTATCACCCATTTAAATAAATTTATAGTATTCATCGCTATATAGTGATTCGAAAACCACCCTACTATCTATGCCATTACCTGAATACGCGGGAACCCTAGGTCAAAAGCGAGCTGCCCATTTATTGCGCAGAGCAACCTTCGGGGCTACCAAGCAACAAATCGATTCCTTTGCAGGACTCACGCCTGCACAAGCCGTTACACAACTCTTCCGGCAAACATTACCTGATCCTGTTTTACCCATCGATCCGAAAACCGGTACCGAGTGGGTTGTATCCGGTATAACGGGTGCCAACAGTGAAGGTGGCGACTTGATGCAATACCTGCTCAGTTGGTTCATCGGCCAGATGATGAACAGCTCACTGTCCTATTCGGCTCGCGAAAAAGTTGTACTCTTTCTGCATACGCACTTTACCATGCGTACCGAAAAAGTTAACAATACCCGCGCGCTATATTTCCAGAATCAACTCTTCCGACAGTTTGCACTCGATGCCTTGAATGCCGATGCTGATGTAAACTTCAAAACATTAACAGTCAAAGCTAGTGTTGACAATGCCATGCTCGAATTACTCGATGGCCGACTCAATGTAAAAGGAAGCTTTAACGAAAACTATGCACGCGAACTCCTGGAGTTATATAGTATAGGCCGCGGACTCGAAGCTGCACCTCCCCCTACATCCGGTGAAGAAGGTGATTACGGAGTATATACCGAAGAAGATGTAAAGACCGCTGCGCGTATATTAACCGGCTGGGACTTCGATGACGAATTTAGCAACATTGATCCTGATACAAATTTACCACGCGGTAAAGTAAAGGGAAGTAACGCCAATGCATCGGCTCACGACAACGATGCGAGTAAACCAAAGAAGTTCAGCAATCGCTTCGTCAGTACACTCTACCCGGATAACACTATTACGCCTGATCCGTTAACGATGCCCGCAGGTGTACCAACCCTCGAGAGTGCATTGGATGAAATCACCAAGCTCATAAACCTGATCTACGAACAGGAAGAGACCGCGAAGAATATATGTCGTAAGATATACCGCTTCTATGTGTGGGCACCGCATACCAACGCAGAGACGTTACCGATTGAAGCTGATATTATAGCGGAGATGGCAGATACATTCCGCGATGGCGGATTCAAGATACAACCGGTTATCGAGAACTTATTACGCAGTCAGCATTTCTACGATGCCGCTGGCGGTGTAACGGATGATGCCTTTGGCGGATTGATCAAATCACCGATCGACCTGGTGATTGGCACCTTGAAATTCTTTAATATACAGTTACCTGATCTCGCTACACAAACCGATCAGTATTACGAAGCAACCGGCGAGATCCTTAGTCACGTTGTTGATCAGGGTATGAATTTCTATAATCCGTATGATGTAGCCGGATACGAAGCATACCATCAGTATCCCATCTATCATCGTTTCTGGATCACTACCAATACACTGGCCAAGCGCTATGACTTTGTACGCACGTTGCTCGATCCGCAGGGAACGATGCTGTTCAACGTAAATACATACGATTATGTGCGCGCTAATTTTGCCGGTGTCGCTGCCAATTCAGAAGAGCTGGTGAAGGCACTGATCACATATTTACTTCCGCATCACGACTTCCTCGCCTATATAGATCCGAATGATAATCCGGATACATTCAATGCCAGTCTCACGGTAAAGCGACTGAATTATTTTCTCACTCGCTTTCTCACGGATGTGAATATGGATCCGAAAGGTTATTGGACAACCACCTGGAACCAGGGAACTGAACTATCCGAATTGCGCGAATGGCTTAACCGCTTGTTCAACGCGTTGCTGCAATCACCCGAATACCAACTTGCTTAACCTCCTACCCTGCTATATATGAATAAATCGAGACGAGATTTTTTAAAGAAACTTCCGTTGGCCATGAGTATACCTTTCACACTCGAAGGTATATCCATGCGGGTAATGGGACAAAATAATGCGTTAACGCGCATGGCTGCGGCTGCCAGCACGAATGATCGTGTACTGGTAATTCTGCAGATGCACGGAGGTAACGATGGACTCAACTGCTGTATACCGGTAGCACAATACGGTGACTACTATAACAAACGCCCCAACATTGCTATACCGGCCGCGAACAGTCTGCGGAAATATATACCACTCGACAGCACATTACCCGACATCAATCAGATCGGTCTGCACCCGGATATG
>CAMLLI010000699.1 GCA_946480685.1 uncultured Flammeovirgaceae bacterium
CCTGAGTGTGCATATATAGTCTGAACGAGTTCAAGCATAGTGGCTTCGCCTTCACCCAATACTATAAAATCCGCTCCGGCTTCGAGGTAATTTTTTGCATTGTAGCGAACATCGGGGCCACCCAGTATAATTTTACTGTCGGGAAGATTTTCGCGTATGAAGCGAACACTCTGCAACACATTCAGCTTGGTCATCAGGTTTGCATATATACCTACGATGGCTGGCCGTTGTTGCTGAAGATAATTCCTGAATTTTTCTTTCGTCGAAAATGTAGTATCGAAAACTTCATTGTCTATACCATGCTGCTCCAGGTAAGCTGAGATATAGAGTATACCCAGCGGAGCGTACGGCCGCATAATGGCTTGCTCCTTCTCATCATCTGCGAGAAAATAACCGTGCGTAAGGAGTACACTCATCGCAACCTGAGATCTATAATAAAATGATCGGACATGCCCGAGAGAAGAGACATAGTAAAGAGTTTCTTCTCAAGAATATTCAGTCCAAACAAAAGACGTTTTCTGCGTTCGAAGAATTTTTCCAGGTATGAGGGAGGCAACGCAAAGCCTACAGGCCGTCTGCTGACGACACTGAAATTCTGAGACGACCACGCTTTAATCTGCGAAGGACGGAAGTACCATGTTTTTACAAACATACCGTGGAGATCTGCCAGTACTTCATCACGCGTCCACCGGCGGAAAACATTTTTGAATTGAAAGCGTGCAAGGAAATATAGTGACTCCCACAAGCAGAACTTAGGCATAATCACCGCTACAAATCTTCCCTTCGGATTTAGTATATGCGGCAACTTTTGCAAAAGCTTTCTAAACGACTCCGGGTTAATACAATTTAATCCGCCAAAGTTTGAAAACACCAAGTCAAACTTTTTATCAAACAGCGTCTCATCAAAACTGTCGAGGTCGAGATAGTGCGAGCTGATCTTGCTCTGCATCGAAAACTGATGCGCCTTTTGCTGTGTTACTTTCAGCATCTCTTCAGAGACATCCGTTGCAACGATATTGAAGCCTTTCTCGCTGAATAGTACAGCATCTTCACCGGTGCCACAATTCAATTCCAGAATTTCAAGTCCTTGCAGCTCGGGAGTAATGTGCTCGAGGTATTGCCATACCTGTTTGCGTTGTAACTGACCGATGGCACTCTGTGTAAAAACAGAGTCGTAGGTAGAGGCGATGTGATCGAACGGAGCAGCCATACGCATATATAGTTTATATAGTAAGCAATACGTATTTAAAAACTCTTATTAATAAATAGGATACCAATAATCAAGACCCTGCAGCAACCAGTCCCTTCAGTTTTAATCGCTGGGCGAAAGCAGTAGGAATATAGTAAAAAGTTGCGAGTCCTGTGCGTAAATCTTTATAGTTTACACGTAGCGGATTGCGGGCGAGTTTCTTTAATGTGATATAGCCCTTCCGTTTCCGGTACATGCTGTGTACATATCGATGTAGTTCTTTATAGTATTCGCTTGTGTAGGTGCTTTTAAACATCATTGCGAGGTCGTCCGAATCACTCCAGTTCTGCTTTTCACGAAGCTGCTCTTTTACAGTATCATAAAATTTCGTACCGGGCAGCGGGTATGAAACGGAGATACCAACTTCATCCGGCATCAGCTCAAGCACCATGGCAATGGTAGCGTCAATATCTTCTTTCGTTTCGCCCAGGTATCCGAACTGTAAAAAGAAAGCTACTTTAATGCCCTTCTGCTTCATCAACCGCGTAGCATCGCGTATCTGCTGTATGGTTGTGCCTTTGTCCATGGCATCCAGAATTTTCTGTGAGCCAGACTCTGCACCAACCCAAATCGTATCAGCACCTGACTGAGCAAGTGCTTCAATTGTATTTTCCTCCAACAGTAAATCTGCTCGCGACTGAATTTTATATTTGAATTTCAGATTTTTTGCCTGAACCAGATCACGGAATTCCTGTACCCATCCGGGCTTCAATCCGAATATATCATCGCACATCCAGAAGTGATCGGGTTGATAGTGCTTCAACAGGAATTCTATTTCTCTTAAAACATGCTGCGGACTTCGCGAATTATAGCGATTACCGTAAATTGGTTTGGCACACCAGTTACATTTATAGGGGCATCCGCGTGTGGTCGCTATATTCAGGGAGAAATAGCCATGATGCTTTATCCAGATCTGGCGATACGACTCTACATCTACTAAATCCCAGGCAGGCAACGGCAATGCATCAAGATCACGCATTACAGGTCGTGCAGGTGTTGTTATAGTTTCGGATTGCTTTCGATACGCTATACCTGGAAGTTTACTGATGTCTGCATTGGCATCCAGCACCAGCAAAAGTTCTTTCAGCGTTTCTTCACCTTCACCACGAACAACATAATCTACACCATGATTAAGATACTTATCATAATGATCGGCTGCATCCGAGCTTGATGCTATTACTATACAACCTGCATCTTTCGCTGTTCGCGCCATTTCAAATGCTGCTTCACGCATGTTGGTGAGACACATCTTGGTGAGGTAATTGAAGCCATCATCATATATAATAAAGTATGATGGTTTGTGAGTTTCAATCGCGCGTGTAACTTCTGCCGGAGAATCTTTGAGAGCTATATCAAATAACGCAACCTGAAAACCTGCTTCGCGCATAACGGCTGCCGCTAATATAGTAGCGAGCGGAGGATACGGTTGCTTGAATTGCCACTGTTTCCAGTCAAACTTGTAAAAGTATGAATGCGTAAAAAGAGCTGATCGCTTCATGACTTCCATACGATGTTAAATTTTTTACTGAACCCCTCCATCTTTTCACGATAAAGCTCTATCACTTTTTTTTGAAAATTGCGCGGATGATTTTTAGAAACATACTTCTTCGTTTTAAAGGCTACTTTAAAATCGTTAGTCGAATATTGTTTCTTATATATACTTTCCCATCGCTTCAGTGACAACTTCATAAAGTAATTTTCCCACCAGCTGCCTCCTGCCAGATCAATTACCTTTTCCAATATTTTCTTCACAACACCATTGGAAGCAGGTACTACGGCATCCAGCGAACGCTGCTCACAGTTTGGAAAAAACGTGGTGAGCCAATCGTTACTTTTAAACAAGCGGGTATATAGATCGGCCTCGCATAGTGGTATAACAGTTGCCAGCTCGGTAGCAGTAAACATATTCTTCTCTTCGATCTCCAGATGATCGGTGTCAACAAAATAATTTACACAGAAATATTTATGGGAGTTGAAAAGAAAAATGCGTTTATAGAGCACCAGTATCATACGCGCCACCCACAATCTTCCGGGCTTAGTAATGATAAAAAAATCGAGATCAGAATTCTCATCCATATACCCTTTCGATAGTGAACCCGATGCAAGCACACCGCGTACAAAGGGAAAGGCGGATATAAATTTACCCTTCGCGCGTGCTACATCGAGAAGCCTTTCTGCCTCTGTGTTGCCCTTGCGCCTGCGGTCGATCAACTCTTTTTTATTCT
>CAMLLI010000700.1 GCA_946480685.1 uncultured Flammeovirgaceae bacterium
ATACGAGATTGGCTATCGTGACTGGAGTTCAGACGTGTGCTCTTCCGATCTGAGAAAGTTCAAAAAGAAGAAATACTTACCATCGAAGAGCAACGCGCGTATGAACGCGTGCGCGAGCGTGTCGATAAAATCTGTGCGCGGGCGCATGCTGCAAATATACCTGTACTTATTGACGCAGAAGAAACCTGGATACAAGATCCCATCGATGCACTTGCGTATGAAATGATGGCGAAGTATAACAAGGACAGAGCGATTGTATTCAATACGTTTCAGTTATACCGTACGGCTACATTGCAGAATCTGAAGAACGCTTTCGCGGAAGCTTCACAAAAAAAATATCACCTCGGTGCCAAACTTGTGCGTGGTGCCTATATGGAAAAGGAACGTGCGCGTGCAGAGCAATTGGGATATACCAACCCGATACAACCCAATAAAGAAGCTTCGGACAAAGCCTTTAATGAAGCACTGGAATTTTGCGTTGAAAATATAGCGCGCATCGGTTTTATGTGCGGCTCTCATAACGAGTACAGCAATCAGTATCTTACAACACTTATGCAGAAGTATGGTATTAAGCACAACGATGAACGTGTGTGGTTTGCCCAGCTCTATGGCATGAGTGATAATATTTCTTTTAACCTGGCGAAGGCCGGCTATAAAGTGGCCAAGTATGTACCGTACGGACCCGTGCGTTCGGTGATGCCTTACCTGTTCCGCAGAGCACAGGAAAATACATCCGTAGCAGGTCAGAGCAGCCGGGAGTTGATTTTAATCAGAAAAGAACTCGAAAGGCGAAAGCGCGAAAAAGCGAATCGTAAGTAATTCTGCCAAGATATAGAATGCGTAAAGTGGTGTAACCGAAAGACAAACCGTTTTTCGGTGCGCTACCTTCGTGCATCAGAGTATTCCTTTTCTCCCTATTTAGAGTATTTTTGCGAAAATTTTAAATCATGCAACTCAGCGAACAGGAGATCATCCGCAGGCAAAAACTGGACGATCTCAGGAAATTAGGTATCGATCCATATCCGGCAGAACTTTTCGAAGTGAATGCGTCTGCGAAGGAAATCCTGGAAAACTACGAGCGCCAGAAGAGCGACTATCGCCAGATCTCCATTGCAGGCCGTATCATGAGCACCCGCATCATGGGAAGCGCTGCCTTTGCTGAGCTACAGGATGAGACCGGTCGCATTCAGATCTATATCCGCAGAGATGATATCTGCCCCGGGGAAGACAAAACTTTATACAATACTGTATTTAAAAAATTACTGGATATAGGTGATATCATCGGTGTGAAAGGCTACGGCTTTACAACACAAACCGGTGAGATCTCCATTCATGTTACTGCTTTTACAGTTTTAACAAAGGCGCTTCGTCCGTTGCCGGTTGTAAAAGAAACAACAGACGAACAAGGCAATGTACAACGTCACGATGCGTTTACCGATTCAGAGCAACGCTATCGCATGCGTTATGTGGATCTGATCGTAAACCCCGAGGTACGCGATACATTCATCAAACGTACACAGTTGGTAAACTCCATGCGCCAGTATCTGAATGTGAAAGGATACCTGGAAGTGGAAACACCTATACTTCAACCGCTATATGGTGGTGCTGCGGCTCGACCGTTCAAAACACATCACAACACACTGGATATGACACTATACCTGCGTATAGCCAACGAGTTGTATCTGAAGCGCCTCATCGTAGGCGGTTTCAACGGTGTATACGAATTTTCGAAAGACTTCCGTAACGAAGGGATGTCCCGTTTCCATAATCCTGAATTCACACAGGTAGAATTATATGTAGCCTATAAAGATTACTATTGGATGATGGACCTCGTGGAGGAAATGATTGAGAAAGTAGCGCTTGATCTCCACGGCACAACGGAAGTAAAAGTAGGCGAGAACGTAATCGACTTTAAACGTCCGTGGAAACGCTATACCATGTTTGAAGCCATTCAGCATTTTACCGGTATAGATATAGCTGCGATGGATGAACAGCAGCTTCGTGAAACTTGTCAGAAGCTGAATGTACCGATGGACAATACCATGGGTAAAGGGAAACTGATCGACCAGATCTTTGGTGAGAAATGCGAGCCGAACCTGATTCAGCCTACATTCATCACCGACTATCCATTGGAGATGTCTCCACTTGCAAAAAAGCATAGAAGCAAACCAGGTTTGGTAGAGCGCTTCGAAGCGATCTGTAATCGTAAGGAAATTGCAAACTCGTTCTCGGAGTTGAACGACCCGATCGATCAGCGCGAGCGATTCGAAGAACAGCTCGAACTCGGTAAACGTGGTGATGAAGAAGCGATGACGCTGGATGAAGACTTCCTGCGTGCATTGGAATTTGGTATGCCGCCAACGGCAGGGCTAGGCATTGGCATCGATCGTCTGTCGATGATCATGACGAACTCCGCATCGATACAGGATGTACTCTTCTTCCCGCAGATGAAGCCCGAGAAAGCTGCTGCTGGTTTTGTTGAGAAGGAATTTTTAGATGCCGGTGTTCGCGCTGATTTGATACCGGTTATACAGAAGCTGGGCATTCAGTCGCTCGCACAGATGAAGGAGATGAAAGCCTCCAAGCTCTTCAACGATGTATGCGGAACCCGTAAGAAGATGAAACTTGAGATACCGAACCCGACACTGCAAGATGTGGAAGGTTGGTTGAAATAAAATCAGGATCAATACTCAAAGCTATAGCAGCAAGTATATAAAGCTTGCTGCTATTTTTTTGTCGTGTTTATTGAATGCGCTTCCAGACTACTTCGCCCGTAGCACCCGCACCGGTTGTTGGCGTAGGTACAGTATATTTGAATTCATCGTTCGTGATGGTAAACAGACGCTTCTGTTCAGTGCCTTCCCAGTTCGGGTACGAAGCGTGTTCTATGTAGAATGTTATCGTACCAGCGCTTTCATCAACAGTATATTTACCAAAGTGTGTGTTGCTTTATATTCCTCGGGAGTACCCTGACCTTTATCATTCGCAGCGAACTTCGCGCGATTTGCCCGCAGTATCTGCAGCGAGTAATTTCCCTGCGCATCAAACATCAAGATACCTTGTGGAGATGGACCATATAGTTCCACGCGACTGCCGTCCGGAAGTATATTATCAACCAATACGAGCGTCCATGTTCCGGCCAGTTTATGGGTGGGCGATTTTTTCGAAGCAGATGCTTTGGTATCTGCCTTGGGTGTTTTGTCTTTCTGCTGAGCATACAGTGTAATGCTGCCAACGAAGAGCACGAGGGTTAATAGTCGTTTCATGTGTTGGATTAAATTTTGAAAAAATGACGGATAGCGGTGGCGTTGACGAAGGTAGGAGACTGGAAAGATTCGCTTGTTAAAAACTTCTTAAATCTTTTTACTCAATCCAAATAGTTGGAGTAAGCGCGATTGGCTATAAATAAAAAAAGCTTCCAGTTTCTTTACTGAAAGCTTTTCGTACCGAAGGAGGGACTCGAA
>CAMLLI010000701.1 GCA_946480685.1 uncultured Flammeovirgaceae bacterium
CACCGATTTTACAGTCTTACTGGTATTTTGCTTGGAAGAACTCTTACTGACAGACTCCGGCAAAAGAATCACCTCCTCCCACCGTGACGCGTTCGGCTTGTGACCTTTCTTTTCAAGCTCGCTGATTCGATCTGCAACCTTATGACGGAAACCCCAAAGTGTATTGACACGAAGGTCAAGCTGCTCGGCCAGGTTTTCCAAAGTATAATCTTTATGACCTACAACGGTAAGATAAGCGATGTAGAAAGCTTTCTCAATCGGAAACTTGAGACTATGAAATATAGTATAAGCTGTGATCGACTCATTATATCCACAACGGGTGCATCGTCTTGAGAATTTTTGTGCCCCGTCAAAATACTTTTCATTATCGCACTTGCGACACCGGAAGCCTTTGGTCCATTTCAGATTTTCGAGAAAGCGATAACACGCGAGCGTATCAGGATATAGTGTTTTAAACTGACTATAGTCCATCGTCTTTTCCATGAGGCGCTCATTCAACACTTCCTTGATGCTGTTCTTCAGTTTCCAGTTATCAAGATCGAGCATAGAGTTGATCTGGTTAATCTCGAATGACTGTCGCTCCAGTTTCGCATTGGTGTCTTCCAGCTCTTTATTCTTCTCGTTCAGCTCGAGTGTACGTTCGTGTACTTTTTGTTCCAGCTCGCGGTTCACCTTGTCTTTGAGCTGCATGTTAACTTCATGCTGGTGAATGATTCGCTTCAAGGCACGATCGCGCATGTCTTTCAGAATCCTGATCCTGTCACCAAGCGCGAAGGTCAGGAACAACATCTCCAGCACAAAACTGAAATGCAGACTGTAATGCAAGGGCGTTGTAAACGGCAGTACATTGAAATATACCAGCGTGCGGATAAAGAATCCGGTAAACAATATACCATAGGCAATCACAAAGAATCGTGCGGGCCGGTAACCACGCTTCCATACTTTTATACCGGTATAGAAGATCAGCGAAAGCGGAATGATCTCAATGTTCCGATACGTAAGCAACTGTGGCAGAAAAAACAATTCCACAGCAAACCAGATGGATCGTATCACAATCATCCACTTCAAAGCAGTGTCCAGCCTGGGTGCGTGAGCACGGGTACGCAGGAATCGCCTCGTAAAGATCAATCCCCATACAATAACGGAAAACAACGTTACGCCTACTGCATAATTATTCCATTCGGGGTGGCCGGGCCAGAGGTACTGAAACCCGATACCATCGTAACTCATGGCATAAGCTGCCACACTCAGAATGTAAATAATATAGTATATATTCTTGATCTCACGAATCGCCAGAAACACCAGCAGATTATAAAGACTGATGATGAGGATCATTCCGTAGAATGTACCGAAGAGAAAATACTCGTTGAGTGCATAGTATATAAAACGATCTACCGAACGGAACGCAATGCGTATATCAGCAAACTCGTGCGAGCGAACATTAAAGTAATAATACATCACTGTATCAGACTTTATATCCAGCACGATCTCAAAGTTCTTGTGCCTGATGTTGCGCAGTGTAAAGGGCTGATTATCGCCCATGAGTATATTTCGATACGAGCCATTCTCCTGCGGCACATACGCTTCGATATAATCTATAGTCTGGTCGTAAAACTCAAGCAACCAAACTTTACTGCTCTCCTTATGTCGTATCGGTAAGCGGATCCAATATGAAGCATTGGGTTTGAAATCCTGGTTATGATAATCCGGATGTTTCTGAAAGCGATTCGAAAAACTATTGGAAGAAATCTGAAAAAAAGAAAGTGTATTGGTAGTATCCAGGTAATACTCTAACTCATACGGCATGAAGTTACGCTCAATGTAACTGTCATCCACCTCGAAGACCTCCTGCGCACAAACGCTTCCGCCATACAATAGCAGCAACCACGCGAGGAGGAACGTGTTCAGGTGTTTACGTGTGTACGTGTTTACGTTCATAGCTGAGGAGCCGCTGGCCTCTAGCTACTGGCTGCTAGAAAAAGGCAGGCTCGTGCAAATGTAAAAAAATAGCAAGTGAAATAGCTACTGGCTTCTGGCCACCGGCCTCTGGAAAATGTGACCACTCAGCAGAAATCATATCATTTAAATGAAATCTTCTAGCAGCCAGCGGCTCGCAGCTTTATTCTATAGAATTGCCATATCCAACGATCATAACAGAAAGTATGATCACAAAAATTCCCAGCAGTATGGTTGAAAAAGTTTTTTTGCTAACACCTCGCCATTCTTTTAACAACAAGCCCCACATACTCGAGATCAGAATAATAAAGGCCATGTGCAATATCCAGGAGCTTGCACCGTTGCCTAATTTACTTTCGCCCATGCCATAGAAGAAAAATTGAAGGAACCAGGTTGTACCTGCGAGGGCTGCAAATATATAGTTGTTGAGCAGGGGTGTAGATGCATTGGTATAGTCTCCGAATGTTTTATTGCGCATGTTCAATAGCATGCACCATACGAAGTTGGTTGTTAGTCCGCCCCAGAGCAGTACTACAAAAATTACATTGTTTTGGAACAGCGGATTACTGCCTTGTTGTACCGCAGCTTCTGCCATGGGCTTGCCGGCTTCTATACCAAAATTAAAACAGGCGCTGAGTATACCGGATATAATAGCCACTACCAATCCTTTGGATAGGTTGAATTCCTGTATACTGTTTTTCTTCTGTTCGTCAGTAAGTTCTTTTTCTTTTAATATACCGGCACGACCGCAGATGAAAATTCCGGTGAGACATACTACAACACCTGCTAGCACAACTTGTCCACCGGTACTATTGACCATGGCGGTAAATGTATGTTCTGTGCTGTTGGTAAAAAGATCGCGATAGATCGGAGGTACGAGTGAACCAAACGCAGAAGTCAATCCAAGTATAACCGACATACCTAATGAAAGTCCGAGGTAACGCATGCCGAGACCAAATGTTAAGCCTCCAATCCCCCACAACAATCCCATGAAGAATGTCCAGAATATAATTGAGCCATCTGTATTGCTGATGATCTGCATGAAGTTCGGCACTGTAAGATATGCAGCCAGTGTAGGAATGAACAGCCATGAAAATAGTCCTCCGACAATCCAGTAACTTTCCCACGACCATCCCTTTACTTTCTTATAGGGGATATAAAAACTTCCTGAAGCGAATCCACCAATGAAGTGGTAAATAATACCTGCGATAACCTGCATACTTACTATTTTATTTTACCGAAAGATTCATTTCTATCGTGGGAAACTGTCCTGAACTATCCTGCCGGCATAGCATTCCGCCATAAGCATCAGGCTTTATACCACCTGCATGAAAGCATTAGGTATTGGATGTTTGAAGAAGTATTTTGCTTTACAACTTACAACCTGCTTTCGGATGACACACCAAGTGAATATACGAAATACCCGCGCTTACTCAATAACAGCAGCACTTCTCCTGGGTAGTATCCTCTTCACGATCAGTGCAGGCGAAGAGAAGAAAACAGCG
>CAMLLI010000702.1 GCA_946480685.1 uncultured Flammeovirgaceae bacterium
CGCTTTCTATCCCTATTGATATCCCAAATGAAAAACCTTCTTTCTCCCCGAACAGTACAAAGTCCAAGGCGTATTATAATGTGCTTGGTGATTCTGTTGCTATATACTGCAGCAGCATACGCGCAGTTGAACCAGCAAAATATAGTATGCCATGCGGATACGTTGAGTACACCCAAAATAAAAAAGTCGGTCTGGAAGCAAACACCCTATATACCGCTTACGCTGATATCGCTGGGCGCGCTGGGCACATTGGACAACCGTATCATCGACTCGAAAGAAATTCGAGAAGAACGGAATGAATATACTCCGCACTTCCATCACAATGCAGATAACTACCTGCAGTTCGCGCCCATCATAGCTGTGTACGGATTGAATGCATGTGGCATCAAAGGAAAAAATTCATTTGCCAACCGAACCGCCATACTTGTAAAAGCTGAAGTGATGGTAGCGGCCGTTACGTTTTCACTGAAAAAGATAACGGCTGTGCCGCGGCCTGACTCAGGACAACCGACATCGTTCCCTTCCGGACATACTGCCGAAGCGTTTGCTGCAGCTACATTCATGGCGAAAGAGTATGGCGAACAAAGTATATGGTATCCCATCGGAGCCTATACAGTTGCTACCGGAATTGGTGCCATGCGGGTTCTGAACAACCGCCATTGGGTATCTGATGTGCTCGCGGGAGCCGGTATTGGCATCCTGGCAACCGAAGTTGCTTACCTGACGCACCAGTATAAATGGACAAAAAAGAAACGAAATGCGATTATTACCCCGGCCTACACCAGCGGTGCAGCCGGGCTATATATGCGCTATACATTATAAACTCCGGTTGGACAATGACATTACCTGATTCGCAAAAATGGACTCCTACTGGTAAAAACACAGATTCTGGCCTGTTCTTTGCCTCAAAAGGACTGCCGGGGAAGTAACCCGAAATTTTTTCACATGGCGTACATACTATTCAAGCACAAAACCAGTTATGGCACATGTACTTTTCGGCACGTGTTTTCGCTTTTTCTATTACTAAATGATGCGTAACTTGAAGTTGTATAAGTCCCGGATTCAGCAACACTATATGAAATATCAACCCCTGGCCTTACTTATAGGGCTATCCTTCTCTTTTCAGATATGTACTGGTCAGATCAACCAGAAACGACATGAGACTGTTGATCTGGGAATTGCCGATCAAAAAGTAAAACGCAAAAACGCACTTTTTCATGCTGCCAAATTACCGGTCACGCTCATCGGACTGGGTATATATGCTACCGCGGATCACACCGTAATTAACCGCTATGAAGTACGTGAAGAACGGAACGAGCACATGCCGAACTTCCACAGTACAGTTGATAATTATTTGATGCATGCACCGGTGGCTGTAGTATACGGTCTTAACCTCGCAGGCGTAAAAGGCAAACACGATTTCAGAAACCGAACACTGCTGCTGGTGAAATCAGAATTGATCATGGCGGCACTGACATTCTCTGTAAAGCAATTCACACAGGTTACACGTCCTGACGACAGTAATAATTACTCCTTCCCTTCCGGTCACACTGCGCAGGCTTTTGCTACGGCAACATTCCTCTCAAAAGAATACGGAGAACAAAGTATATGGTATAGCGTAGGTGCCTACAGCATGGCAACTACCGTAGGCGTGATGCGCGTACTCAACAATCGCCATTGGGTGTCCGATGTACTGGCCGGAGCCGGTATCGGTATACTTTCCACCAACCTTGCCTATCTCTCGCACCGCTACAAGTGGAAAAACAAAAACAGCGACCTGACGGTAATCCCCATGTACACCAATGGCCCCGGCATATACCTTGGCTACACGTTGAATTAGCTGCGAGCTTCCAGCTACCAGCTGCCAGTTTGATTTTCCGAAGGTATATATTTCCACTACTACCAGCAGAAGACGCCAGAGCTTTATCACGAAACTCGCAGCTAACTATATATTTACCAGGGCCTCAATCACCACTTCACCGCCCTCTTCCTGCAGCCAGAAGCCAGCCGCCAGCAGCTCTTCTCTCTTCACTCGAAACTCGCAGCTCAAAGCTCACAACTATTTCAAGCGCCTAGGCCTACCGTTGTAAAACAATACAATGTTGAAACATTCATAAAAATAACGCGTCTTGCGGGGAGTGTTTGGGCAAATAATATTACATACCGTCTGCTCTTTCTGTACAATTCACTATCTTTAATTACTCCGCAAAAAGTTGTTACGTCTGCTGTTGTTATATCTTTTTTAGTCTGTAACCACAAAGGCCATGAAAAAAGTTTTGTTAGTTGATGATGACCAGGTGTGCAACCTGATCAGCAAGAAGACACTTCAACGCATGGGTATTGTAAATGAAGTGCATACTGCTTTGAATGGTGAAGAAGCAATCAATTTGCTGAACGATTATTTTCAGGGAGCGCTCTCGCTACCCGATGTGATACTCCTCGACCTGAATATGCCGATTATGGATGGCTTCAGTTTTATTGAAGCTTTTAAAAAGCTCAACATCCCGAATAAAGATTCGATGCGTATCGTTATTGTCAGCTCCTCTCAAAATCCGAATGATGTACGCAAAGCCAAAGAACTGGGTGTAACGGCTTTTCTTACCAAGCCCGTAACCGAGACCAACCTGCGTACGGCTTTTGAAGAGTTTATCAACCGATAACTATATATACTTCAGCTAAAAACTATACAGCTTTGGCAGCGCGTGCTTTCTGAAGCTCTTCCTGCAATATATGGATCGCCTCGTTGCAGGCGCTATAAAAACGATCGCGAACATCATCCGGAAATATAGCACCGCCTTCGAAAGTTGATTTCATTTCATCTTTTACCACTGCCAGTATATCGGATAATGGCTTATAGCTGATCACACTCACCGTTGTTTTACTCTTGTGGACAACGGCACGAAACATCTCGGCATCTTTGGCAGCCAATGATTTTTCGAAAACAAGTTTGAGCTCCTCCAGGTTTTGAATGAATTGTCCGATCAGCTCACATTTAAATTCCGCATTGCCTTCCGTATATAGATCAAGCTGACTCGTAACAGTATTTTCAGATGCCTTCGTTTCTTCCTTCAAAGCATATTTACTGATAATGCGTTGCAGATCGCCGGGATGAAAAGGCTTGCTCATATAGTCAGACATACCGGTGGTTAAAACCTTGCTGCGCATTTCAATCATGGCTGATGCCGTAAGCGCGATGATCGGTATATTCTGAAAGTATGGGTCGTCCATCGAACGTATAGCACGTGTTGCCTCATAGCCATTCATTACCGGCATCTGCAGATCCATCAACACAAGATCGTAGCGTTTCTCTTTGATCAGTTCTACGGCTTCTTTACCATTGTTCGCCACAACGGTATGGATACCCCAATTCTGAAGAAAGTTCATCGCCACCATCTGGTTCACGCGGTTATCCTCCACCAGCAGAACACGAATGGAACGCTCCCGTAATATAGTAGCCAG
>CAMLLI010000703.1 GCA_946480685.1 uncultured Flammeovirgaceae bacterium
TACCGGTAAGCGATTTCAGTATAGTATATAAATGTTTTGTGCCGAGCAGCTTGGCGATATCGGAATAGCCAAGCGATTCGTGTTGCAGGCGTTTCAGGAGTATAAGTTCTTTTTCAGAGAATGCCTGGTTTGACTCTTCGAGATTGAAGGCTGGGTGCAACTGCACGATTGATTCACTGGAAAGTTTCAACCCGGAAGGAAGGGCTGCATTCATTACTTCGCCCAAAGTACAGAGGTAGTAGTCGGCCATCCACTGGAATAACTTTAACTGTACATCGTTGACTGCCGGAAAGTTATCGAGCAGTTCGAGAATATATTTAGCTTCATATTCCTTCGGTGCCTGGTGATGAAGGGAGAGGATGATACCCGTAATAACTTTGCGGTCGCCAAACTGAACGATGGCCCGTTGTCCAATCAAAACCTGATCATTCCACGCGTGAGGTACCCGGTACGTAAAAAGTTTAGGGATCGGCACAGGTAACAGAAGTTCTGCAAAGAGTGTGTTGACTGTATCGGGTTGATCAAAGATTTCCACTTCCCAAAAAAAGCTATTTTTTTCCGGCAATAATAATGGATGTTTAGCGGATCACTACTCTTTTACGCTAAGAGACTTTAGTTTGGCGTGGATTCGCTTCAGGTCGCGTGAGTGGCTGCTATCGGTAATGCGGAATACGCGGGTAGGGTTATTGGTCTCTACTGCGAAAAGAAAAACAACTTCATCGTCCATGACAAATGCCAGGTCGTTAAACGTAAACGTAGCACCTACCTTTCGAAGTGCCTGATGCGCCTTCTCGGAGAGTGTAACATCAAAGAAGGCAAAGTTCTGCTCCGGTATCTCAAACAGTTCGCTGATGGCTTCAAACTCATCAATGGAAACCACGGGCTGTGGAGTTGTACACACCTGTATTTTACCCAGTCCCAGTGTTACGGGCTTTGGTTTCCCGGTATACTTCGAACACTCCACGGTAAAGTAGAATCCTGTTACCTCTTGTGCGTAAGCGTTGTATGAAGATATTATACCAGCGACCATCAGCAACACGGGTATACCATAAGGCTTCCGGAAACGCAATAGTATGGAGGCGCAGGGCTGCATTATTCCGAAGATAGTCAATTACCTTCAGAATAAGCAGTGAAATAACAGGTAAATATAGTTACTGGGTTGCGATCATCTGGCTTGCTTCTGCGGCTGTGTGTACCGGCAGTAAACAGGTTTTGTTACGACATACATATATCGTTGAGCGACCGTTCACCAGTGTCTTATCCAGGATGAGCGGAAGGTCGCTGGTTGTTTTCGTGCCCATATACAGTGCAAAGGGGTGGAAGGACGTTTGTATTTCGCTTCGAAGTTCATGCAGCGCTTCCCCGGTAATAACTACCTCAGCCATGCCTTTGCGTATCTCGGTATACACCATGGCCCAGTATGCCATATAGTTTGGTTCACCTTTTATGAGATGCGCGAATGATGTAGTCATAGCAATCGCTTTCATCTTCCAGTCGTCACGATCCAGTATAACACCAAGGTGGTATAGATTCTGCGCCATGATGGCATTGGAAGAAGGTATAACATTGTCAAAGATCTCTTTCTTGCGGGCGATCAATCCTTCGGCATCATGTCCTGTATAAAAGAAATATCCTTCGGCTTCATCAAAGTATTTGTCCAGTGTAAATTCGAGTAACAACGAAGCGCGGTTCAGCCAATACTCCTGGAATGTTACCTGGTATAGCTTCAGGTATGCCTGGATCACATATGCGTAATCATCCAGGAATCCTTCTACTTTTGAACGGCTTCCTTTAAACGACCGGTATAGCTTTGTGCCTTCCATCAATTCATTTTCAAGGAAGCGCATGTTCTTCACGGCAGCTTTCAGAAATATACCATCGTTAAAAATGCGATAGGCATCGGTTAATCCAACGATCATCATGGCATTCCAAGCAGTAATGATCTTGTCATCTAGCCCCGGCTTTATTCGTTTTTCACGTTCGTGCAGAAGTATCTTTTTGCTGCGTTTCAGAATACTCTTCCACGACTGTTCATCTACAGGGTGTGTATTCAGAAATACTTTATCCGTATGGAGGCGTGTTAAAATGTTGTTGCCATGTTCCCAATTGCCTTCCGGTGTAACGTTATAGTATGCAGCGATCAGTTCTGCATTCTCTTTCAGCAGCGTATCAAGTTCTGATTTTGTCCATACGTAATATTTACCTTCAACGCCTTCGCTGTCTGCATCAAGCGCAGAGTAGAAGCCACCGGCATGGCTTGTCATTTCGCGTTGCAGCCATTCAAACGTTTCATATACGATGGTCTTGAATTCTTCATCGCGGGTAATGGCATACGTCTCCGAATATAGCGACATCAGTTGAGCATTGTCGTATAGCATTTTTTCGAAGTGAGGAGCAAACCACTCGCCATCTACCGAGTAGCGCGCAAAGCCTCCACCGATCTGATCATATATACCACCCATACCAACTTTCTTGAGCGTAAGTATAACCTGGTGCAGGGCGCGTTCATGTTGCGTAATGTGATGGTGACGCAGCAGCCATTGCCATACCGCCGGCATAACAAATTTAGGAGCGCGATCCATGCCGCCCCATTTCGTGTCAAAGCGTACTGCCAGTTTCTTATATATATCTTCGAGGTCGGTGCCGAGTTCTGTATCAACCGGTTCCTGTTTGAAGCGTGCTACATCGGAGCGAAGTAAATGCAGACTTAATTCTGTAGCCGTACTTTCTATCTCTTTACGGTTTGCCCGAAACGCACGGTTGATGTTGGTGAGGATCTGAACCCATGCAGAAGGCGAGAAGTATGTACCTCCGAAGAAAGGCTTTTGTTCGGGTGTCAGAAAAACGTTGAGCGGCCATCCGCCATTTACACCTAAAGCCTGCACAGCATCCATATATATCTGGTCGATGTCGGGGCGTTCTTCACGATCTACTTTTATACAAACGAAGTGTTCATTCATTACCTGCGCCACGTCATGATTCTCGAACGACTCACGTTCCATCACATGGCACCAATGGCATGATGAATAGCCGATGCTTACCAGTATAGGTTTATCTTCCCGTTTTGCTTTTTCAAGTGCCTCCTGTCCCCATTCATACCAGTCAACAGGGTTATGGGCATGTTGTAACAGGTAAGGTGATGTGGATTGGCTGAGTCTGTTCATGCTAAAGTATAGTTAATAAAATTCGTTAGGGTATAAGAATATAGTTGTGTGGTCAGAGTGATGTGCTAGTGCAAATAATCATACCTGATGCCGTTAAGCTTTGCATTGAGATTTTACAAAAGCAATTTCTTCATCAACATTAACCAGCGATTTTAGTTCTTCCAGTTTTTTAAGTGTGTCGTTCAGAAATTTCTGGTGCGCTTCCGATGAAGGCTGGAAGGCCTTGTGTGCCAGTGCATGTTGAATGTTTTTCCATTTCTCGAGAAAGCTCTTCAGTTGTCCATCAAAATA
>CAMLLI010000704.1 GCA_946480685.1 uncultured Flammeovirgaceae bacterium
GCCGATTTGCCCGGCATCAAGTCCGGTAACGTTGCTATACGAAACCGGGAGCATATCTTTCGCTTGCTGAAAATCAGAGTATATCTGGTTCCAGAGTTCTTCTTCTGTTGCTGTTGCAGGATAATAATCACCAGGCGTTTTAGGTGTTGCCAATACCAGCGGAACAATCTTGTAGAAGTTGGCAAGCTTGAAGTAGGCGAGACCTCTCAGAAAATAGGCCTGTCCTATTATTCTGTTCTTCAATGTTCCGTCCATGGCAATGCCCGGTGTATTCTCCAACACCTGGTTGGCTCTCCAGATTACGCGGTAGTAATCGGCCCAGATCCATTGTACCGGTCCGGATGTAGTCGGTATCGTAAAGTTTGAGACCTGAACGAGATCCGGCCACGGACTATCACCGGTTACATCGTCACCTCGTCCATCGCTTAGCGCGGGCGTCATGCGGGTATACGTTCCGTCAATGATCAAAGTAGCATATATAGCATTGCATCCGGCTATAGCCTGACTTTCCGTTTGCCAGAAGTCAGATGTAGTCTGGCGGTTGGGGTTTGATATGTCAAGTTTATCATCACACGCAACCAGTGCTATTGTTAATATAAGGTATATAACTCTTTTCATGTGCTTCAAAATTTTTAGTTAGCGGATAGGATAGAAGTTCGGTTAAAAACCAATTTGGACTCCCACCATAATCGTTCTGGGTTTAGGATACGATCCGGCATCGAAGCCAGGATTCCATACACCGGAAGTAAAGTCCGGATTATACCCTTTATACTTTTGAAACGTGTATAGATTCTGACACGTGATATATACTCTCGAGTTGGTCAGTCCTTTTACAAGGTTATCTTTCAATTTATACCCTAGCGAGAGTGTATTGATCCGCAGGTACGTTCCATCCTGAAGCCAGTCTTTTCGGTTATTGTCACCTCCGTTGTTATTCGGATCACCGGTGGCCAGGCGCGGCACATCGGTATTTGTGTTCGTAGGTGTCCAACGGTTCAGCGCATCTTCGTGATAGTTCATGTAGTCCGTTGTGTGCATCAGCAATCTATAGGTCCAGTTATTGATCACATTCCCCGTGCTTCCGGATACGAAGAGTGTAAGATCGAAATTCTTATAGCTTGCCGAGAAGTTGGAACCATAGTAAAAATTAGGCAACGCTCTTCCGAGATATACTCTGTCTTCCGCATTAATTACGTTGTCGCCTGCATCGGGAACGCCATCGCCATTGGTGTCAACCGTAAGCTGATCAGTGAATTTTAAATCGCCCGGTGCTGTTCCTGCATTTTGAAAAGCATGGCTGGCGATTTCATCCTGCGATTGAAATATACCTTCCACATTATAACCGAAATGCTGGCCGATGGAACTTCCTACCTGAGTTTTGGAACCCACGCCATATACGGGCTCATCAAAACCTCCGAGCGAGAGTACTTTGTTCTTTAATGTATAGGCATTGGCAGAAATGTCGAAAGTAAAATCACCGGTCTTCTTGTGATACCCGATGGTAAACTCAAAGCCTGTGTTCTGTAAACTTCCGGCATTTACAACGGGATTACCATTCGAGCCGGTGGAGGCCGGGATCGGTACACCTACCAGTACATCTTTTGTTTTGTTCCTATAGTACTCAACCGTGAAGTCGAGCTTTCCATTGAAGAATGAAATATCAATACCCGCATTGCTGGTTGTTTTGGATTCCCATTTTATATTCGGATCAACCAATGCGGTTTGTGTAGCGCCTGTTACTTTCTGGCCGTTGTAATTATAGGACAGGTTCGGGTTGATGGTTGCTGCATACAGGTAGTCGCCAATACTTTGGTTGCCGAGTTCACCATAGCTTACACGTGCTTTCAGTTCAGATATAAATTCCGGCAGCTGAAATACTTTTTCATTGTGCAGTTTCCAGGCAAGTGCAACAGAAGGAAAATTTCCATAGCGGTTGGATGGTGCAAAGCGCGATGAACCATCTCTGCGAAGCGTTGCTGTGAGTAAATACCGGTCATCGTAATTATAGTTGATGCGACCGAGAAAAGATGAAAGCGTATTCTCGAACGAAGCGCCACTGGCTGATTTGTTACTGCCATTGTCGAGCACAGGATAGTATGGACTGGATAAATTTTCAGTATGACCACTTTGTACATCGGTGCTGCCTGACTGATACATCTGCCCGGCAAGTATATCGATGCCGTGGCGTCCGAAATTCTTCTGATACGTTATGGTGTTTTCAACGAGGCCTGTGGTATATATCCGGGTTCCTTCATCGAGGCGTGGTATAGCAGACTGGAAGAAGAAGCCGAGGTCGAGCACAGGTTGAAAGAAGTAATCGCGTGCAAAAGTTTTATCGTAGCTCAGGTTAAGTTTATAGTTGATATGGTGACCGTTTTTGTTCAATAGCCTGGTCTCTGCATATACATTGGCAAAGATCCGGTCAACATCAGTATAGTTTTTAACGAGACTGTTCAGGCCGGGTATATTCAGCACGATGGCACGTTCGATATTGGAAGATGTACCACCGTAACCACCAACGCGATTGGGATCATACAAAGGCATGGTAGGAATAGCCATCAGTAAATCATTAATAAGCGGAGGTCTGTTTCCATTCAGAAATGCTGCGGAGTTTGTTAAAGCATTTTCATGCGAATGCGTATAGTATACCGAGTTACCTAATTTAAATATACCTTTCTCGGTAGTGGAGTTGATGCGTATAGCATAGCGATTGAAGGAAGGACCATTTCCCTCAAACGTTCCTTCGTTGTTGAGATAGTCAAGCGATAGATTATAGGTTGATGTTTTACTTCCTCCGGAGAAATTCAAATTATGATCCTGGCGTATACCGGTTTTTAAACCAACGTCCTGCCAGTCGGTATCAATGTTACTGATGAAAAGCGGAGAGCTAGGATCGTTACCCGGTGCCAGCGTGCCACCACCATTCAACTGCGATTCATTGTTCAGCATCTGGTACTGTACCCGGTTGGTGACTGGTATATGTTGCCATACCTGGTCTACGCCATAATAGGCATTATACTCCACGCGCAATGGCGTTTCTTTTTTACCCTGCTTGGTGGTGATGATTACCACACCGTTCGCAGCACGCGATCCATATACTGCACCGGCCGATGCATCTTTCAAAACCTGTATCGATTCAACATCGTTGGGGTTAAAGTCACGGGGTGTTGTTCCGATGGGGACACCGTCAATTACATAGAGCGGCTCGGCATCTCCAAACGTTCCTATACCACGAATGCGAACACTGGGAAAAGCACCTGGTTGTCCATCGCTGGTAACGGCCACACCGGCTGCACGCCCCTGCAGCAACTGCGCTATATCATTCGTTGCATACTTTTTAATTTCATTGGTACCGACTATAGCAACAGAACCGGTCAGATCCGATTTCTTCTGCGAGCCATACCCGATCACTACAATTTCGTCCAGCGAGGTAACGTCTGCTGTCAGGGCT
>CAMLLI010000705.1 GCA_946480685.1 uncultured Flammeovirgaceae bacterium
TCACCATCCGTGCCGTGTAATACAGGGAAGATAATATCAACCGAGAAGCGTTTCCCGTTCGAGAGAATCAGGAAGCCGGGCTTCACCGGGTCAAGCACCAGGCCAAGCGCCTCGCCCTTGTCAATATTTTTATCAACGCCTTCCGTGAGATACCATCTGCCGGCTGTGCTGATACCGATTGGAACAGGTTCAAACTTCTTTTTGTCAATGTACTCAAAAATGTTGCGGGCTGAATTGACCGATACACCGTGCTCTACTGAGCGACCTCCGTACAGGATGGCTACTTTCTTTTTCTTAGGCATCTGCAAAAAATATTTCTTGCCGAAAGATAATGAAATGCCTGTATTGCACAGAATGAATTACGATGTTCGTTCCATACAAAACGCTCAATGTGGTAGTTTTACCTGACAACCAACCGGGAAGTCCACATCCCTGTGGAAGTTTTGATACGCAGAAAATATATACCGGCCTTAAATGAAGCCAGTGAAATAGAGGTTGTCTCGTTGAACGCGGTATTAAAGGTTTGACTTAGCACGCGTTGCCCTACTGCGTTGGTAAGCTCCGCATATACCGCCTGTTCATCCACCAGGTAAGAGACAACATTTACCTCGCCCTCAGCAGGGTTGGGATATAGGCTGAACTTGCCGGGCTCTGATACTTCAATGTTGTCGAGGTATAGATTGCTGCCGTTGCCATTCGAAAATACAAACGCAACGCGGAAGTCCGGATCATTACGATACGGGCCGAGCGAAACGATATGTCGCTTGAACAATGCATCTGACGAAGTGAGCTGTGAACCCTCCAGTTGCAAGAGTACAATATCAAAGGATGGCGAGCAGCCTGTAGATGCGCGCACGGTCAATGCATCGAGGTAGCCGGCACGTTCTTCGTAAAAGGTTTCAAAGCTAAGCACGGGATTTTGTGTGCTGGTAAGATTCATCACCGGACTCACGAACCAGGCCTGGTCATCGGTGTTTACATTGGCGGATGCATTGAAATATAGTGTGCCGTTGTCGTTCAGGTCGGTGGCTTGCCAATCCATTCCCTTCGTTGGATTTATAATCGTCCATGAATCACTTAATGTACCTTCGAATGATTCGCGGAGCGGCAGAGGCTCTTCGGTATTTTTAACGATCACCGTTGTCTCATAACTGTTGTTATAAGGATTTACATCTATACCTCCATTGGGTTCATCCATTTCAAACACGAGTGTGTTCTCGCCTTCGTCCAGTTGAATGGCGGGTAGCTCCACCGTAACTTCATCGCCTTCTGCCAGGTTATAGCCGGGAAAGTTTTTCTCATGGAACGTTCCATTCACTGTATAATTTACGGCAAACGATGTGATCGGTTCAACACTGTTGTTTACTTTCACTGTAAGCCTCGGAGCGACACTGGTATTGCAAAGCACTGGCGATGGCGAGACTATATTTTTTATCAGCAGATCGTTACCATCAACATTAGGCGGCAGCAATCCGGGAGATGTAAGCAACGATTCTCTTCGCGGACTATTTTCCAATACGGTTATCATACGTGCCACCTGGTCTTCTGTAAAAAGATTCATGCAGGCATCGTATGTATAGTCCATATAGTTTTGAAACATCTTTGTGGCATTGCAGGATGCTGCGGGGTGCGTAGGACAATCATCTGTAGAATGATCTTGTGTAGGCGTATCGCTCACATAGTCTGTACTGCTGCAACTGTTTACATCACCCCAGATATGACGGAGTCCGAAGAAGTGACCAATCTCATGTGTAGCGGTGCGACCGCGACTGTAGTTCGCGCGCAAATTGAATGCTCCGTCTTCAACCGATCCGAAGACACGATAGTTAAAAACAACACCATCCGTCTTCGCCAGTCCGCCCTGGTAGGGTTCAAGTCCGGGCAGATTCGATATAGGGAACTGCGAGTAACCGATATAGTCAGTAAGGTTGCAAACCCAGATGTTCAGGTACTCTTCCGATGACCAGTAACTCAATGCTTTCAGTTCCACATCATCACCCGATGTCCATGAAGTCTGTGTGCCTTTTACCCGTACAATACCATTGGTAGGAAAACCATCGGGTGTTCTTTTGGCAAGTATAAATTCAATATTCATGCTGCCCGCCACCGCTGCGAACTCGGCTGGTGTTGAACTCGCATCACTGTTGGTACGTTGGTAGTCTGCATTCAATACACGTATCTGCGATAGCACCTGTGCATCCGGTATATTGGTGCCGCTGCCCACAGCCTCTCCGTTGTGAATGATGTGTACCACAACCGGTATCTGGTAAGTAGACTGTATACGTCCACCACTGCGGGCCTTTCGTTGTTGTATAGCTTTGCCGAGCCACTGCTCGAACTGTGCATCGTTTTCCGGAAGCCTGAGCTTGTTCCGTTGTGTGTTCATATAGGGAACCACACCGCAGCGCTCCTGCGCGCGTGCATACTGTGTACTTATTACCACAACCAGTAAAAGAACTGCGTGTCTTATCAGGATGGAAGCAAGAAGGCGATTCAATATAGTCACGTTAAGAAAAAGGTATGCCGATAAATTCAATAGGGAAATATACAAAGAGTAAGCGTATCTTCTGAACGCAGTGTTAAGATTATCGGCCAATGTATTTTCATTTGCTTCCGGTGGATGGCGTCTATGAGAAAAATTGCTGCACAGGCATACAGGCTGGTGAAATTTTTCGTTTTGGCATGCGGGTCTTGAATAACGGGGTGTTGGGTACAGCTTGTAGCAGAGTATTAATTTCAGTAGCTTCCATAACCATACAACACCCTATATATACTACGACACTATATCCGGAAGGAGTGGCGCTATATCTGCAAAGACAAAGTCTTTACGGTTATAAATCTGTCTGGCCTTACGCTGGGCATTGCAGCCTGCCTGTTGATTTTGTTATACGCGGTCTTTGAACTTAGGTATGACCGGTTCCACCAAAATGCTGCACAGATCTACCGGGTTACAACAACAACGTATGCTAATAACAAGTTGATTGCAACCAGCGCACTGGCTCCGGTATCGGCAGGTACCGCGGTGCATAACGAGTTTACGGAAGTCGTGAACCATGGTAGGTTGATTTCAACACGAGGCTGGTTCGACTGCAACATAAGTTATACCACAGAAGGGAATACCGTTGTGTTTCATGAACGCAACCTGTACTATGCCGATGCTGCTATATTTAGCATCTTTACCTTTGTTTTTGAACAAGGTGATCCACGCACAGCATTAACAAATCCTTTTTCAGCAATAATCACTTCGTCAGTTTCCAGGAAATATTTTGGTAATGAGAATGCGATCGGCAAGGTATTACGAATGAAGGGAAGCGCAGATGAACATGACTATACGGTAACCGGTGTTATTGAAGATCTCCCGGAAAACTCTCACCTCGATGCTACTATTCTGTTATCGTTACACGGGCTCGAGAACGATATATACTTTAAGAATTTTGATTGCTATACGTA
>CAMLLI010000706.1 GCA_946480685.1 uncultured Flammeovirgaceae bacterium
TTCCCAAGATCCATACCGTTTGTCAATGGTATAGTAATCACTTACATCGTATCCGTCATCGAGGTTGGGTGTTGGTTGAAAAGGAGCAAGCCATATAGCGTCTGCTCCGAGCGAGTCGATATAGCCCAGCCGCGAAGTCAGTCCTTTAAAGTCACCGCAGCCATCGTTATCACTGTCCTTAAATACTTCTACGTCCAGTGTATAGATGATGCTGTTCTTATACCACAGATGTTTTATTGAGTCGGCTGATACAACCTGTTCATGGCTTATCTTTTCCTGTTTGAAATTTCGATACTGGAACCAAACGAAAACTCCAAAAACAACCAGCGTGATCACGATAATGACAGAGAGATTCTTTTTTGCCATGAATGTTGCGTTTAAGATATAGCGGTACTATAAAAATGTTGTACCGAAGTACTATAATTTGCAACCTGTCAGCATGCTTTTTTCCGGCAGATAATTCGGATGAGTGGTTGGCATTGTTTTTAACTATATAGTTATTTCCCCGTTTTGTAAGGCGGTATCTTTTACGGGGTAAATGTGCTACAAGTAAAAAAAGAATCCGGCAGACTTACCGGATTCTATAATTGCCTCGCAGCCATAGTATGGTAGCAGAGATACTATGCGTGAACGTTGTTGTTTTGAATACCACTTACGAGCTCCAATGTAAAATTGTCTTTTGGTTGTACATAGGCAACTTTCGGAATAATGGTAGCACCAACTTTTCTTTTCTCGAAGGCAGCTGTCATACCGAAATCAATTTTCTGGAAGCCGAGTTGTTGTGCACGTCTGATCGTTTGATATAGCAATTGACGGTATACCTGGTACTGTTGAATGTATTCGTAGTCCATGCCAATGAAGGAAGGCACATACGTTGTGTTCAGATTCTTATAACAGAACATAACACCTACCGGTATACGCTCTTCGCGCGGATCGTGTTCTTTTTTCAGATAGGCGACAATAAATTCCCAGTTGGGGTCTTGAGACATGTTAGCAAAGAGTTTCCGCGGGAATGAGAAGGTGTTGAGATCAAAGTTACGCGAACGTACATTTTCATAGAGGGTATAAAATACATCGATATCGTGTTCACTTGCCGTTTGTTTATGCTCAATATCAAAATACTGCTCGAAGGGTTGTATATCACTTCGGAAATGCTTGCGCGATCGCGCTGATAATGTAGCAAGATATTCTTCCGGTGTTTTCCAATCTATACTCTCAACGATACACGATTCAGGCATATCTACTTTAATGAATCCCTGGTTGTGGAAAAATTCGTTCAGCGTTTCATCCGGTTTGAAATCGCGAAGCACCAGCATCGATGTATTCAGTTTTTCATCTACCACTTCCAAATGATGAAGCAGTAATCGCAGCGCATCATTCCACGCAGTATGCTCACGGTTTATATAGCATTGCTCGCCTTCGGTAAAGAGCGATCCCATGGCCAGCACCGATGAGGTGAGATGATAAGGATTCTGTTTTCGCTTCTCTTCAATCTGCCGCGAGACAGCCGCGGGTGCAAGCATATCATCTTTCCATAATGCCTGACAGAAAAATGTAGCGAGTACAACCTGTTGCTGTTTGTCACGGATAATGATAAAGTGAAACGACCAGTTGTGTTCATCGCGTTCATTATTATGAAACGTGTCTTCGAGAAAACGCAGTCCGTCCCAATCAAATACGCTATTGGCACCCATCCATTTGTTCCACTCTGTTTTATCCAGCGCCTGCACGGTTGTTTCGTGTTGTACAGTAAGGTCTTCTTTTACGGGCACTATATCTTCCTGGTCTTTCACAGGTTCTATCGGCAGGTGGAAAGCCTTTCTTACTTTGTTGCGCGTAGTGGCTGTATCTTCTAGTGATTTCGGGTAATGATATACCATGGCTTCTACCAGTGCTTTCATTTCTTCGCGCTGGTTGTGTCGCGATATCGTGAGACGCACCCCCGTGTTTTTTACCGGTACGCCAGGATATATACCCAGGTTTACAAAGAAACCTTCCTTCATCAATCGGTTTACGAAATTATAGCCGGTAACCGGCATACCGGTGCCTATATAAAATACAGGACAGTTATTTTTTTCGATCAACGGGAGGTCTGTATGACTCAGCAGAGCATTGAAGTAATGAATGTTATCGGCCAGTTGATTCTGCATAACGTATATCTCATCGGATAAATGTATATCTGCCGATGCGCAGGCTGCTGCTACCGAGGCAGGCTCGAGCTGTGCCGAAAAAGTGAGAGGCCCTCCGAATGTTTTTATTCTCCGGTGCATATCAGGATCCGAGCTTACGAGTACAGCTCCGCTCGCACCAAATGATTTACTTAATGTACCAAAGAGCAAGACACGTTCGGGCAGTGTTTTCAATTGATCCATAACATAGCCTGTACCATGTTTACCTACCCAGCTCATACCGTGTACATCATCAAAGTATAAATGGAGCTGCGGGTATTTATTGTAGAGATACATCAGCTCCGGTATGGGAGCGCAATCACCATACATGGAATATATACCATCGGCCAAATACCAGATTTTACTGCAGCGTGTGCTGAGCTCTTTGATTTTGTCTTCGAGCATCTCCAGGTTACTATGGCGAATTAATTCTACAGGTATACCGCGTGGTTTTAATAACTGACAGGCGTTGTGCATGCTCCAGTGCGCCTGGTGATCGATGATGACAGCGTCTTCATCGCGCACAACACACGGAATTACGCCAATGTGACCCAGGGTGCTGTTTTTAGTAACAACGATAGGGTTACTGTACATTTGAAAGAGTCGTTCTTCGAGCGCACGGTAAAGAACGAATGAGACATACGATTTGGACAATGGAAATTGTGTTCCGTATTTCTCGATCGCTTCAATGGCTGCGCGCTTGAGCCGCGGGTCTTGTTCGAGCCCCAGGTACCCCGTTGTACCAAAGTGGAAAAGATCGCGATCGCCTATGCGAATGCGTCTGCCGGTAAACTGTTCGTCTTCAGAGTATAAATGAAGAACTCCGCTTTTCATGGCATCGGTGAATACTTCGTCAACGGTGTCCAGAAAATTATTGTGCTTGAATTTAGCCATAGATAGGTATGATGGTGGTGTCTGAACTATATTAAAGATAGTGCCATATAGCTTATCTTTTTAGTAAATCAACAGGACGAATTGATCTTTTATCGAACGGAGTATAATTCTATAAAGCACCGCAACGAATGGAAAATTGACTAAATGTTTTATATTTATAAACATTAAAGAATACTATGGATAAACCACGGTTTGAAAATGAATATGCCAGTTTCTGGATTGAAGCAGGCATTGTATATTTCGTTTATAAACCTAACTCAGTTGTAAGCCTCGAAGCGGCCCGGAAAATTGTAGAGGATCGCGTCCGGTTTCAAAAGCAACAAGACTTCCCGATATATTGTGATATACGCGGTATGAAGAGTGCCGATAAAGAAGCCCGTAATTA
>CAMLLI010000707.1 GCA_946480685.1 uncultured Flammeovirgaceae bacterium
GCCTGCAGCCAGTAACCAGCAACCAGCAGCTCTCAAGCTCGCAGCTATCTTCTACATGTCCACCCACGTAGCCGTGCTGTTCACTTTAATTCTGTTCTCTACATTCACTACTCCCAATACATCTTCTGCTATAGCCGCGGCTCTTCTTTTTTGAAAGCGATCAGCAACGAAGCCCGTGAGGACAACGTCACCATCAGTCACCGTTACTTCAATGTCGGAGGCGTCAATGTTCCATTCATCGGTAAGGCGGTCGTTGATGTCTTCCTGAATTCGTTCATCGGAGCGCCTGTAATTCTTCGGACCTTTTCCGCGATGTGTTGCGTCATTTCTTCTTCTGCGTTCAGCGTAGTCATCGCCAAGCCACGACAGAACTTCATCTCCCGCTTTATCCCACCAGCTGCGATCATCGCGTTGCATTGGTCGCTGCTGATGTTCATCCGATATATAGCGCCTGCGATTTCTGTCTTGTGGTATATATCCATATCCCTCCGAGTTACTGCTATAGGGAAGTCTGCTGCTCTGATGTCCGTTCCATTGCTGCGAACGACCATCGTTCAGATTTTCATCATCTGTTCTCATATCAAAAATACTTTGGTTGAAAACAGATGATGAAAAAATAATACCTGGCACACCATCATTAAAGGCGCAAGTAGCAGTTGTGGAAATTACGACACAAGGAAAAGCTGCAAGCTCCTGGCTTCTGGCCGATTGCGCTGAAGATGTCTTTTGTTTATTCGCACCTCGCAACCACTCGGCCAGTAAGCAAATCAACCAGTAACCCGAAGCCAGCAGCCGGTAGCTAATTCTACTCGATGCTCAAGATCCATGTGTCACGAAACGTATAGCGCGACATCTGCCTATATTTATCGCGAAGCTGTCGCGCTTCATCCAGTGTTGGTGCGTTGTTTAAATGTACTATATAGTATTGCTTCTGTGGATGGTATGCTATATCTGCAGGGTAACCGGCACGTTTCAATGTGCGCGCGTAACTCTTCGCATTTACCACCGAGCGGAAAGCACCTACAACTACATAGTGTCCCGGAGACAGTCCATTGCCTGAAAGCGATGTCACTTCTTTCTTCGCAGGTACATCTGTACCGGCGGGTATAGCAGATGCCGGCTCGGATTGATTTATCGCCTGTTGATGCTCAACAGGTTTTTCATGCGATGGTTCCTGTGATGTGCGTTCCGTTTTTTCGCGCGCTATATCTTCATTCGGATAGCGGTCGTCTGTTATACCCGGTTCGACAGGTTCGGTTTGCGTGGATATTTTTCCTTTTAGTTTTGAATGCGCCTTACGAAGTTTCTTCTTGCCAAGTTGCAGAATCAATTGCAGCTCGTGCGTGCCATCACCCAAAGCATTTGCTTGCCGTGGAGCAAATTCGTATGCATATCCAAATTTGAGTTTCTCCTTTACATTGAAGCCAACAAAACCTGTAGCTCCATAATTTTGCCGGTAAGAAGCACCCACCCATGCCAGCGAATTGATGTGCAACACGCCAAGACCCTCTACCTGACTACTGGTATTTTCATAGGTGCGGTAAGTTATCATAGGTTCAAAAGCAATTTTGCTGCTGAACAGAATTTTATAGCTCACGGAAGATATAGTAGTTCGTATCTGCTGGATGCCAACTTTGTTCAAGTCTTGTTCGGAAGCGACATACGTTCGGAAGAGTCGTGGTATAGCAAAAGCAAGTTTGAAATTTTTCAATTGATAATGTATACCAAACTGACCTTCGAATGATGATGTAGTTCCGGTAACGGGATCGTTAGAGTATAAATCATCCGAATTTACGGAAATGCTCGTCATGCCTGCCGATAATCCAAAGGCAAGCTTATGGTCATCGCCAATCTTGTTTCCGAGATATACCTGGTAGGCAAACGTTAATAAGCCTGTAGTAGTTTTTAATACACCTGCTTTGTCCTGGTACCCGGTAAACGCTACACCGGCCCTGTAGTTTAATGGTAAATGTATACTTACCGTACCGGTAGTCGGGGCGCCTTCTATGCCTGCCCATTGATTGCGATAGTTCAGATACACTTCGGTATAGCCGTTGGGAGCAACAAACGAAGGGTTGTACAGGAAAGGATTGATAAAATAATGACTATATACCAAATCCTGTTGCGCCTGTGCGTGATGCGTACACAACAGTGAAACACCAAGCACTATAATAAATCTGTATAGGTTTTTCATTTCAATCGTGCAATGGTTACGCTGCCAGTCTTTTTAGTGTTATCGGGATAGTGGATAATGTAGAAGTATGCTCCATCGGGAAGTGGTTTTCCGTTTGAGGTGCCATCCCAGGGGGTAGTATATCCGATGGAAGTATATACTTTCTGTCCCTGACGATTGTAGATTACAATCTCGCATCCGTTGAGCAGGTATGCATTTTCAATCTGCCATGTTTCGGTGCTGATGTCTCCCCGGTTATCCGGTGATAAAAGTTTGGCAGGTTTAGGTTCGACAGTCGTAACGATCTGCGCCTGAAAGTTTGCTATAACAGATTTATTACTGTTCATGGTGATGGTCACAGAAGCAGAGGCATCTGCTACATCTCCACTCCACCCGGTAAATATATATCCAGAAGCAGGTGTTGCAATCAGTGTTACATCGGTGCCTGCGTTATAGGTTCCGGCTCCGGTTACGATGCCGCCCTCCGTTGGTACAACGGTAGTACTAAGCGCATACGTGGTTGGCGAGGTTTGCTCCTGGAAATTAGCAGTGACTGATTTGTCGCTGCTCATGGTTACCGTTATCGTAGCAGATGTACCCGAGGCATCGCCACTCCATCCTGTAAAGGTATATCCTGCGGCAGGTGTAGCAGTTATGGTTGCAGCAGTTCCGGCATCATACGATCCTGCTCCGGTTATAGTGCCTCCCGTTGCCGGTGACGCTGTTGTACCCAGTGTATATTTTGTCGGAGTGCTTTGTAATTGGAAGTTGGCGGTAACCGATTTGTTGCCGTTCATGGTTACCGTTGCGGAAGCAGAAGTTCCTGATGCATCACCACTCCATCCGGTAAATATATAGCCTGCTGCGGGTGTTGCTTTTATCGAGGCTGTTGCTCCGGAGGTATAGGTTCCGGCACCGGTTACTGTTCCGCCTGCTGTTGGTGACGCTGTGGTACTCAAGGTATAGCTCTGTAATTGGAAATTCGCAGTAACGGATTTGTTGCCGTTCATGGTTATTGTTGTGGAAGCTGATGTTCCTGATGCATCACCACTCCATCCGGTGAAAGTATATCCTGCGGCAGGTGTAGCAGTTATTGTAACCACGGCTCCTGCGTCATACGATCCTGCGCCATTGATTGAACCTCCTGCTGCCAGCGATGCTATTGTGCCAAGAGTATATTTTGTTGTTGAAGGCTGTAGTTGAAAATTAGCGGTAACGGATTTGTTGCCGTTCATGGTTATTGTTGTGGAAGCTGATGTTCCTGATG
>CAMLLI010000708.1 GCA_946480685.1 uncultured Flammeovirgaceae bacterium
CTACAGCATCATATCCCATTGTCTTCGATGCGAAAGTTATCAGTAACAATCCGCTTATCAATAACGCAACATAGCCAGCGGTCAGTGCTACGGCTACATACTGCGGCAACCCGCTTTTCCGCAAGGTAACACCAATAAGATCAAAGCGTAGTAACCACACGGCTATACCAACCAGCGCCACACCACACACTATATTTCCATAGTTATGAAACGAGAGTATAATACCAACCGGAAATAAAAACAGCAACACCGAAAATAAAGCCTTTTGTTTTTTACTGACCGGGAGGAACTTCATCAGCTCCAGGCGCTCGGCACTGATTATAAAAAGAATAAACGCAGCCCACCATGGAAAGGCTGCCGGATAGAACCGTTGTGAGAGTAGCACTATATTTCCTGCCAGCCAACCTATACTGCCTGCAAACATGAGCAGGTATATAAACTGTTTTTGTGTTACCAGGTAATACAAAAACACAAAGCAAAGGCCGGCACTAGCAGTTATAAGCGTAGCGAAAGCAACAACATCATTTTGTAATAAGAAAAGTATAACACTGGCACCGCTCAGCGCGGGAATGATATATAGGGCTTTCTTCTTCAGGGGAATTATCTTCTCCAGTGCGATCAGACTTCCCAAAAAACCGCCCACCATAATAGCACCATGATGTACAATAGCCGGCATGGCATATATACTCCATCCTATCCGGTTCAATCCTGTCCACAAGCCGACCAGCATACAAAGCATGGCTAAAAACACGAATGGCAATCGCGGCAGGTTTCTCATGCAGGTATAGATGAATTCAAAATTGTATTGGTACTCTTCACGGACGAAGGTATGTCAGACTCACACCATAATTTTTGATAAATATTAGGAAGGCTTCCTGATTTTTATCAGGAAGTATTCTTTCCATCAATCGAAATCCGGTTGTTCAAAAACTAATTAAAGTTAACCTGCTGATGGTGAGGCCATCTTTCTGAAACATCAGTACAAAATATTACGGATCAAACTGACGTGAGGTTTGATGCCAAAATCAGGGAAATAAAATGTTCTGTTTTAAGTATTTCGTTTTTTGCTTAACATCACAGAATGTCGAACGGCTTTCATGTTTCTACCGCAGATGGTTTAACACATACCGTCTTGGGCAACCTTGCAGAGTTGTCCAATGACATTTTCTGGATGTATGATAATCATAACAAGACACGAATCTGGTTTGCATCAGAGGAAAACCGTCTGAAATATCAGATTCCCGACATTGTCTCATTCGGAATTCCCGAAGATTACGAAGCGTTTATCCATACGCTCGATACAACTCGTTTTGAGCGCAGGCTGTCGCATGAAGGCGCAGATCATAAACAATACCTCATTGAAGAAAAAATAAAAATTAACAGAGGCACTGATCAACGTGCAACCCAGATTTTGGGCGTCTGGCGTGACATCACCGCTGACGCGGATCGGCATGAGACAATTCTTCCGAATGAACGAGACACTAACTCCTCTCAGCATCAGTTATTGCTTACGGAAGAACTAAACCAAACACATCAACAACTTCTCGCCAACTACCACCAGTTGCTGGAACGCGAACACCTGTTAAGCCTCACACAACGGTTGACTAAAATCGGAAGCTGGGAGTATGAATACAGCTCACAGAAATTTCAGTGGTCGGAAGAGATGTATAATATATTTGGTGTTGACAAGAACACCGATATTCAGGACTTTGATTTTCACCTTGCCTTATACGAAGAGAACAGCAAGGAACTGATCACACATGTATACCAGCAGTTGATTGCCGGCATTACCAAGAACTTTGATGTTACGGTGCAGATCATAACACCGCTCGGCTATAAGAAATGGTTACGCGTGGTCGGAGAATCACTCGAAAATCAAAAGTATTCGGAGCGCGCTGTAGGTGTCACCTACGACATAACATACTTTAAAGAGTCGGAAGCAAGATTAAAAGCCAGTAAAGAAGGATTCTCCAAAGCATTTAACAACAATCCCGATCCCATGATGATCATTCGTAAAAGCGATATGGTGATCATGAATGCCAACAAAAAAGTAATTCCGGTATTGGAGTATACCCCGAACGAACTGATCGGCAGAAATATACTTGAAGCGGGGCTCTTTACATCACCCACGGAGTGGCTACCCGAAATTTCAGGAGACGATGACTACAAAGAGTTTGAAGCTGTCTGGTATAAAAAGAGCGGCATTCGTATCAATGCACTTATCTCCGGCAGCGTGGCCGAGATACAGGGCGAACAAAACTATATCGTTGTTATAAAAGATATAACGGAGCGCAAAGAAGCTGAAGAGAAATTACGAAGAAGTGAAGCCAACATTAAAGCTACCATTAACAACACCAGTGTGATGGTGTGGTCGGTTGATCGTGATCTGCGTTACGTTATGATGAACAACCCGTTCCTTGACTATGTAAAAACGAACTACGGCTTTTCGATGGAACCAGGCATGCTCATCTCACCGGAAACCGGAGATGCTAATGCGTTGGCGTTGCACCGGAGCTGGGAAGAATACTATAAAAGAGCGTTAAGCGGAGAAACATTCAACGTAACGGAAGAACGCTGCGGATTGATACTGGCATATTCGTTTAATCCGATCATCGAAAATAACAAACTTATTGGTGTATCGGTATTTGCCGAAGATGTAACGCAAAAGATAGCGCAGCAAAATGAACTTGCCGCTGCCCGGCAGGCACTGGCAGAATATAAACTCATGGCATTACGATCGGCCATGAATCCGCATTTCATTTTCAATGCGCTGAATTCAATTCAGTATTTTATTACCGAACGCGACCGGGCCAACGCCATTAATTACCTGTCTACATTCTCGAAGCTGATACGCGGTATATTGAATAATTCGAAAAGTAACGCGATACGCCTGCATGAGGAACTCACGCTGCTGAAGCACTATATTAACCTGGAGCTTCTCCGGTTCGAGAATAAATTTGAGTTCATACTCGACATCGAGGACGACCTGGATATATACTCCCTGGAGATTCAGCCACTAATCATTCAGCCTTTTGTTGAGAACGCTATTATCCATGGTCTTTACAACAGTTACTCAAAAGGTATACTTCGCATTTCGATTCGAAAACAAAACCCGGGAACGCTGTTTGTTATCATTGAAGATAATGGTATAGGCAGAGAAGCCGCCCGAAAATTGCGCGAGAAAAATTTTCCTTCGCATACATCGGTGGGGATCAGCATTACGGAAGAACGCCTGCGCATAATGAGTAAAGATTTACCAATACACATTGAAGACCTCGTTGATGAAAATGGTGTGGCTGCCGGTACACGCGTTACATTGAGTTTAACCCTCTAAAGCTTTAACCGTCTAAAGTATATATATCGCCTTATGATACGCGCTGTAATCGTTGATGATGAATTAAAGAGTCGTGCTACCTTACGCACCTTACTGGAAGATTTCT
>CAMLLI010000709.1 GCA_946480685.1 uncultured Flammeovirgaceae bacterium
TATTCCTGTAACCGGCAGCTGTGGTGCTGATATTATTACAAACTATAGCGATCCGCGCGGTATAGCCTATATGGCGAGCCCGGTATATTATGAGGATGCGCGCAGAAGATCGTCCCTGCTTATTTCTGCACCCGGTGGTTTTGGTGCAGGTTTCCCAAAAGCAGGCGATGCATTTGCTATTACGTTACGCTATTGGAACTTTTGTAATCCGTATGATGATCCTGCTATACCCGGTCCTCCGGCTGATGCTGCCAATGGTGATCATCCTCCGGTTGTCAGAACATCCTATATCAGAATTGTAGCTCCGCCTGCTGCACCGGTGGCAACCAATCAATCGGTATGTAATGGCACAACGCCATCGGCTTTTACAGTTACCGGTGTGCCGACTGCTAATATAGTTCGCTGGTACGCGAACATTCCGAATCCGGATCGTCCGGGAAGTTTGATTGCTACGAGCAGGACACTCGCGATCACAGCACATCCGGAATGGGTAAACAATACAACAGCCGGTGCTATGAAAGTATGGGTAAGTCACCAGGCTACAACGGCCGGTGCCACCAATTGTGAAAGTCCTAAAACATTAGTAGTACGTGCTATACGCGAAACGCTTTCGGTACCGGATCCGGTCATCCCGCTTCAAACGGATGTTTGTAACCGAAGTGCTGTAACGGTATCACTACCCGCACCCGCTGTTGAAGCGGTAGGTGGTGCTACATCCTATATTTGGACAGGTTCCAGTGGTGTAACGCTTACTTCGAGTTCTGCATCCTCGGCAACTTTCGCAACCAACATTACAAACTTTGGGACAGCACTATATGTAGATCGCACCATCACCGTTACACGTCAGTATACCGCAGCGCCTACCTGTGCCAAGCAGCGCGTCTTTACCATTCGTATTTATAAACCTGCCGTTGCCGGTGTTGTAGCACCTGTTGGGGACGTCTGTGAAAATGTTGCTGTGAGCCCGATAACACTGAGCGGCTATACCGGTGATATAGCTCGCTGGGAAGTAAAGAAAGATGCAGGCAACTATGAACTATATACCGGTGGTGCTTCGGGTGCATCCATTACTCCCGGTATTTTAACAGCGGGTGTTTATACCTTTCGCGCAGTCGTGAAGAACGGTGGATGTAATGAAGTATATAGTAATGAAGAAACCGTTGAAGTTTTTGCGCAGCCTGCAAAAGCAAGTGCCGGTCAGGATCAGTTCATTTGTACTTCGCTGAGTTCGGCTGCGCTTGATGGAAGCAGTCCGGCTCCGGGTACGGGTGTATGGACCTATGTGTCCAGTATACCTGCGGGCTTACCTGCGCCTGCTTTTTCCACCAACGCTAACGATCCGCATACCTCTATATCGGTGCAGGCAGCGTATGCAGGTGTATATAGAATGCGCTGGACAGTAACGAACGGACTTTGCTCAAGCTTTGATGATGTAATTATAGATTTCGGTACAAACCCTTCTGATCCTGATGCAGGACAAGACCGCGCTGTATGTGCGCAGATAGCGGACCTGCAAGGCAACGCTCCGGCTATTGGTTCCGGAACGTGGACCATTGTCAGCGGACCGGGTTGCAGTGGGGATGCCTGTCCCGTTACGATTGTTACACCGTCATCACCAACTTCCATGGTGGAGTTGAAAGGACCAACTTATACATATGGTAATTATACTTTTCGCTGGTCGATCAGCAGTGGTGGTAATAATTGTTTTTTGAAATCAGATGAAGTAACGATTCGTTTTGATGAACCGATTCGGGTAAGTGCTTCCAATGTACAGGATATATGCGTGGATATAGCGAAGCTCGATCCGATCAAAATAACGGGGACAGTAGAAGGTATATTTTCACAGGCATCCTGGCAACTTGTTTCAGGCACGGGTACGGTAACAGCCAGTACCATAAGCGGCTCGGGTATATATACTGTGGAAGCTACTTATATACCTACGGCCAGTGACTATACCAGTGGCACACCGGTGCAGGTAAAACTGGTGGCACAACCCAATGCTTCAAGCTCCTGTAACTCGGTAGAACAGACCATCAATATTATTATGGATCGCAAACCGGTTGCTGATGCCGGAGTAAATATACCATTTGTTTGTAACGACTATGTGAAACTGAATGCAGCAGCGCCACTCTATGGTGCTATGGGTACATGGACGAGCACACAGCCGGGTGTCACGTTCGATAACCTGAATGATCCGCAGACAACCATACGAAACTTACCGGCTGCACCAGGCAGTGCCGTGGTAACGTGGACTGTGACCAGCGCCAGCGGTAAATGTATATCCGATCCATCGTCCATTACACTTACACGTGTAAATCCTCCGTTGGTAAGCAATCAGACGCTCACGGAATGCGAAGTGAGTAACGGTACAACAAACGTAGTGCTCACAAATTATGAGAATGCTGTTACGCCATTACCGGCAGGTCAGCGTGAAATAACATGGTATAAAGATGCTGCACCTCCCGGCGGTACACTGATCACCAACCCGGGCACAGCACAAATGAATGTTGCCAATGGACAAGTATATATTGCGCGTGTTCGCGAATTAAATACAAGTTGTACAAGTGATGCGCGTGTAACGATCAACGTGCGGCCGTTGCCTAAAGTAATGAACGGACTGGTAACGCTTTGTGAAGAGGCTCCCGGCAGTGGCACAGTCTCCGGAATAAACCTGATGGACGCACGGTATATAAGTTCCATTACCAGTGAACCCAACGTGAATATTGCCTGGTATAATAGTGAAGCAGATGCTTTTAATAATGTTGCTCCGATCACACAGCCTGTTCTGGTTACCTATGCGAAAGAAGTTTACGCGCGCGTAACGTATCGTGATACTCCGGCATGCTATACCTTGGCAAAATTGAATATTGTTGTAAACTCCAGTCCTGCGATTACTACAATCTTTGGGCGGGAGTCGGTTTGTCAGGGTTCTATATTGTCCAATGTAGAGATATACCAGGTTACACCTATACCGGGCGCAAAATACTATTGGGATATACCGGCACAGTTCGTGGTGTTCGGTGGCGGAAAGGAAAATGATTTTTATGTGATGTTGCAGTTCCCGAATGTATATACCGGTACGATTCGGGTAAGAGCGGAGTTGAATGGTTGCAGCGGTCGTGTGATTGAGAAAACGGTAACCGTACTGTCGGCACCTGCGCGACCCGTGATTCGCGGTGCAGATGTAGTTTGTGAAGATAACACCGGTATAGCATTCAATGTATCGCCTAATAATTATCCGGCATCGGTATATAACTGGGAAATTCGCAGGGCATCTGATAACTCGATTGGCGGTGCAGATATTATTGAAGGACAGACCACCGGAAATATACTTGTAAACTTCCTGAAAGAAGATGTTATTATTTCCGTTCGTGAAAACAATGCGATCTGTGCAAGTCCCGAGGCAACTAAAGTAATTACCGTTACAGATGCCCC
>CAMLLI010000710.1 GCA_946480685.1 uncultured Flammeovirgaceae bacterium
GCGATCTACACCACCATAGTATCCGAGGTTGCTGTCGTTGAGTGAAGGCTCGGACGTACCGTTATTGAGCACCGGCACACCATCAATTACATATAGCGGAGTATTATTTCCGTTCGGAGATATAGCACCGCGTATATTTACATTTAGACCACCACCCGGCTGGGCGCTGCGTTGCGTGAGGTTAAGTCCGGCAGCACGACCTTGCAACAGGTTATCAATGGAAGTGTTGGCAACCTGTGGAAGTTCCGATGCCTTTACCGATGATACCGCTCCGGATATATCTTCCCTGCGTTGGGTACCGTATCCAACCACCACAACTTCACTCAGTGTCTGGATGTCGGGCATCATCTGAATATTTACGGTTGTCTGGTTGTTGATCGCCTGTTCTTCCGACAGGTATCCTATAAAAGAGAACACCAGTGTTCCGGCTGCTTCGGAGTCTGGTATAGAAAGCGAGTAAGCGCCAGACTGATCGGTAACTGTTCCCAGGCTTGTTCCTTTTAGAAGAACATTCACACCGGGCAGTTCACTTCCGTTTTCATCCGTAATCTTTCCTGTGATAACCTTTTGCTGTGCTCGGAGACCGTAGCACACCGTTATCAGCATGGCCATTGTAAAGAGTAATTTTTTGATCATACGTAGATGGTTTAAGTTTTCATCAACCGATTGCAAGGTACCTTCAAACGATTGCAGCGATTAACACAAATCGTACAGGAATCGACAAAAAACCAACCACACGAAGTTCGAATCCTTCTTTTTGCATGAATTTTCAGTCATCCGCAACGGATGGTGCACACGCATGCAAAAATCGATTGCATACGATCCAAAATGTAGCGTACTTAATATCGATGATGTTTCGTTGTATGATCAACTTCCGCAAGATCCTTCAACCTGTGCTCGGCTTTTTGTTCGTGTTGACAGGACTTTGCACCGCTTTCGCGGAATCTCCTTTCTTCTCAACGTTGTCGGTGCGCGATGGACTTCCCTCCAACATCATCAGTGCGGTAGCGCAGGATCAGCGTCAGTTTATGTGGATCGGTACGGCCAACGGTGTGTGCCGGTATGATGGCTATCGATTCATTACGTTTAAAAAAGGAGAAGGCATCAATACGCTGCCGGCAAACGAGATCAGTTCGATGCTGATGGCTGACGAATACCTGTGGGTTGGTACCTGGAAAGGACTCTGTAAGATCAACACCGCTACATTCGAAGTAACACGAATCGACCTCGGTAAAAATGTAGTGGTGCGCACACTCTATAAAGGAGCGAATGATATACTCTGGATCGGCACAGCCACCGGACTTGTTCGTTATGTATTGTCCAATGGGAAATATAGTGTCTATACAGCGCAGAACAATCACTTGAGTCATAACACGGTGCGCTCTATATATGAAGACGCACGCGGAAATCTCTGGGTTGGCACCTATGACAAGCTGAATAAACTGGCGAAAGGTAAAAATGCATTTGAGACATTCGATCTGAAAGGAGAATATAAACCTTCGCTGAAGAACAACCTGATCTGCGGTGAGATAAAACCAGCTTCTGCACAATCCGATTCATTGGTATGGATTGGTACCGAAACCGGTCTGTGTCTTTTTAATACCTATACAAATACATATAAACGTTATTCTGAAAAAGATATAGCCTTCAGCAATGAAGTGATTAAATGTATATACCCGGATGGTAAAGGGAATCTGTGGCTGGGAACAGATTTCGGACTTAACGTTTTCAACCCATCTGCCAAAACCAACGAGGTATATTTTCACAATCCGCAACTGTCCTATTCTATAGCCAACAATGTTATCTGGCAGATCTATGAAGACACCGGTGGTGTAATCTGGTTTGTCACTTCAAATGGCTTAAGCCGGCTCAACAAGTTCAGAAATTTCTATAGCTATCATGAAGTCTCCTACCCGATCAACAATGAAACGATTGGCAACCAGGTGAAGTCTGTATTGGTAACGCGTAAAGGTATACTTTGGCTTGCTACACTGCATGGTGTTATTCGTTTTGATCCAATAACCAAAACACGCAAAGTATTTGAAACTGGTGCCCCGGAAAATAATCGCATTCAACTCAACAATACATTCGCGTTGGAAGAAGATGATTACGGTCGCATCTGGATCGGGACAGCAGGCGGTATAAATGTATGGGATGAAGCGAACCAGAAAATGTATGCGATCAGCGCAAATGCTACCAACGGACTTACGTCAAATTATATAGCGCGTTTCACAAAGGGAACAGACGGTTCTTTCTGGGTAAGTGCGTGGGAAGGCGGTTTGTTTAAAGTAGCAGGAAATCTGCGCGAACTTTCTTCTATACATTTTGAACTGGCTGGTGATTTTGGTTCTTCCAAAAATGCGAGTGGTGCGAATGCTATATGGGCCACACATTATGCCGAGTTGTTCCGCATTGACCTGCAGTCGCATAAGAGCACGAGTATAAATGCTTTTAATGTTGTGTCCAATAAGAAAGACATAAGCTGTTTGTATTTCTCACGCCGGGGAAGTTTATGGGCCGGTGTTCCCAATGGATTGATCGAATATAAACCACAGAAGGATTCCGCTATATTTTATCCTGTAACTACCGGCAATGACGTAACGCTCGCGAGCATTACCGAAGACAGCGAAGGGAATATATGGTGTGCTGCCAATAATTTCATTCTGAAATTTTCAGTCCCGGATCACCAGCTTGAAATATTTCCGCTGGAGAAAGATATACCCCTGAAGAGCTTTTTTGATGGCTGTGTAGCGAATACTCCGGAAGGAGATATAATTTTTGGAGGAGACAATGGCTACATACGACTTTCTCCGTCTATCAAGCCCAATGTATTCGAGCCTAATATTTATATCACGGCACTCGAAATCAACAACAAGATCATTGCCACAGACGAAGCGATCGATGGAACGGTACTGCTACAAAAAGATATAGCGGTTACTGATAACTTAATACTGGACTACGCGCAGCGCTCACTGGCATTCGAATTTTCTTCCCTGCATTACTGGCAACCTTCCAGCAATGTATATGCTTATAAACTGGAAGGCTTCGATCGCGATTGGAATTATGTTTCCGGGCTGAAGAACTTTGCTGTATACTCCAACCTTTCTCCGGGCACCTATACTCTTTCTGTAAAAGGTACAAATAACTATGGCATATGGAGCAATCGCATCGCTACCATCAGCATTCGTGTAAAGCCTCCGCTGTTTTTAAGCACAGGCTTTATCTGCTTGTATGTTGTGCTGGCGATAGCAGTAATCATTATATCGTTGCGAACATATTCTGCGCGATTGCACCTGAAGAATGAATTGAAGATAACGCGCATGGAAAAAGAACATGCAGAGGAGGTCGTACAAACCAAGCAACAGTTCTTTGCCAATATTTCGCATGAACTGCGAACACCGATCAGTCTTATACTGCCACCGATTCAACAACT
>CAMLLI010000711.1 GCA_946480685.1 uncultured Flammeovirgaceae bacterium
CTCATGAAAGACTCACTGGAGATTTTCCATTTCATTGCAGCTGACGGGAAGTATCCCCAACGATTACCTTCTGCGAAATTAGAAGAACCGTCTGCACGATATGTGAATGTTAAATAGTACTTCTCGCGGAAATTATAGTTTAAACGACCGAAGTATGAACTCAGTGCTCCACTTCCATAAGCATCACCAGCACGTTGATTAAGTGTAGTTCCTAAATTAATAGACTGTACATCGTTAGTCGGTAAACCTGCGGAATAACTCCATACATTATCATAACCCCAGGAGGATGCCTCCTGTCCTAACATGAAGGTTGTATTGTGATTGTTCGCGAACGTCTTATTATAGGTTACATAGTTCTTGAACTGCCAGAAGTAGTTTATATTCCGTTGCTTACGTATACTGTTCTGCGTGTTCACAGCACCACCGCCATAATCATAGGTAGGATTCCATGACGATGAATTACTGAAATCTACATTACCTCCAAACTCGGTGCGGAAAGAAAGTGCAGGGAGCAACTTTACTTCGGCATACAGGTTACCGAGTATCTGCGCACGCTTCAGTGTATTTTTCTTATCCAACGCCTGGGCTAACGGACTAACAAAAGAACCTTCACCTTCGCCACCGGAAAATGTTCCGTCAAAATTACGAGCCGGTACATCCGGACGTGCTTTCAATGCTGTATTGATGATACCACCACGATCGAATTGTCCTAATCGTTCATCCGTACGGCTTATGGATAAACTGTTACCAACTTTCAACCACTTTGCTATATCTGCATCCAGGTTTAAGCGCATTTGATAGCGTTCAAAATTTGAACCTATCGCAACACCATCCTGGTTAAAATAGTTACCACCTAATGAGTAGCGTACTTTATCAGAACCACCAGACAATGTAAGCTGATGGTTTTGCATAGCAGCGGTGCGGAATATTTCTTCCTGCCAGTCCGTACCAGCACCTAACAATGAAGGATCTGCAAATTCAGGCGTAGGAGTTTCTCCTGCTGTTTCTGCCGCAAAATCATTCCTGAATTCTGCATATTCACGCAGGTTCATCATGTCAAGTCTTCGTGATACCTGTTGTAAACCATAGTACCCTTCATAACTTACTTTTGTCTGGCCTGCTTTACCACGTTTTGTTGTGATGATCACCACACCGTTTGATCCGCGGTTTCCATATATAGCAGTGGCTGATGCATCTTTCAATACCTCAATAGACTCTATATCATTCGGGTTTAAAGTTGAGAGTGGGCTATACGTTGTTTTACCACCGCCACCAACAGCGCCAAGACCTATATCATATACCGTTCCGTTATTACCGGAGAGCGGAACACCATCTACAACATACAGAGGTTCAACACCACTATATATAGAGGATGTACCGCGTACGCGGATGGATACACTTGCACCCGGCTGCCCTGACATTTGCACGGCCGAAACACCGGCTACTCGACCGATCAATGCCTGATCTATACCAGATGTTAGTGTTTTGGTTAGCGTCTCTCCTTTTACTGAAGAAACGGCACCGGTAACATCACTCTTCTTTACTTCACCATAACCAATCACAACGATCTCCGAGAGTGTTTCTACATCTTCTTCCAACGCAATATTGACGTTTGTTTGATTGCCTACCGGAAGTTCCTGCGATTTATATCCGATGAAAGAGAACACCAGTATATCTGTAGCGGCTGCTTCAATAGAGAAATTACCTTCCTTATCAGAAGTTGTTCCCACAGTACTGCCTTTCAGCAGAACGTTAACTCCAGGCATTCCCTCGCCTGCTACATCTGTGATTCGTCCCGTTACGACCTGCTTCTGCGCGTAAACGCTTGTAACAGTTCCTAACAGAAACAGCATCACGAAGACTCGTAATTGTTTCCCGTAAATTTTTGTCATAGGTGTTAATTTGGTTTAGTAATTGTGTTTTTATTTCAAGTGCCTGATGGGTTAAAAAGATCGCGGATGAAGCTGAATCGAACTCAGCATACGATAGGACGGTTGATGGTATTCTTCCGAAAAACCGCTACTGACTATACCCCTTCCGCGTGATGCAGAGCTGTAAGCTGGCTGGGGAAACCCTGGTTGTAGTGTTGAGTAGCCCAGATTTAAAAAGACATTCAATAAGCGTCTTTTTAACAGGATAAAGTTTTGTGCATGCATCTATTTCAAAGGTTAGATTCCAGGTTTTATTCAGATCGCAAGACATTATTCTTGCAAACGATTGTTGTAAATGTAGTCGGCAGAAGGCCTTTTGAAGGGTATGTTTTTGTTAGGGAGTTTGGGTGCAAACGTTAACAGGCGGTCTAAAATGTTTCAAAACCATACCCATTTTGTTAATGGCGTGCTAAAAACGGGTGACTTAAACTGATTACACGCAAACGTCACCAATGAAAACGGAGTGCTTACTGTGACCTCGATGGGACCTCAAAGCGCATAAAAAAGTGGTCTAACTTTCCTTCATTGAATGAAAAGAAAAGTTAGACCACACAGAAAGAAGAGAGTAAAGAAAGTTAAATCAAGCCGATTATAGCGTAATGGCCAGGGAAATGGAAATCGCTACCGCGAGATATATGAGAACTTCCAGCACAAACATCCACTTTGTTTTTTTACGGAGGTCGTTCATGAGTAAAACGAATTTTATTATTGGGTTCTGTCAAATGTACATTCAACTTGTTCCACACAACACCATGAAATCGTTATGTTTCCGGTAGCATTTGTTACCTGCTTCTGCGCAAAGAGCTTATTCCTCATTTTTTTCTGACTCTTTATACTTAAGAATGCTTATTATAAAGTTGGTAAGCGAAGCATAAACCGCGATCGCGGCAAGGTATAGATAGTTCAAAATATATACTGATGCTTATTGAGTTACCTACATGCTCGTGTATTACTGTATTCTACTATACGTGATGAGAGGTTGTTGCTATGAATAGGACAATCTTTATCTTACGCAACTAAAACGCTCTCTACATTGGCTGCAAATACAACAACTCTTCTGCAAACTGAAAACCTCATTATTCGAAAACTGCGTGTTGAGGATGCACCTTTCATTTTTGAATTGGTAAATATGCCTTCATGGCTTCAGTATATTGGCGACCGCGGGGTAAGAACTGTACGCGATGCCGAGCAATATATAATCAACGGGCCCATGACGAGTTATGAAAAATTTGGGTTCGGCCTATACCTTGTTGCCTTGAAGGACACACTGGAACCGATCGGCATGTGCGGATTGCTAAAACGCGATACGCTCGAGCATCCGGATATAGGATTTGCTTTCCTTCAAAAGTTTACCGGAAGAGGTTATGCATTTGAATCGGCTGCTGAAGTACTCGCCTATAGTAAAAATGTTTTAGGACTTACGCGCATACTGGCCATTACTACGAAAGACAATTCGAGTTCGATCAAACTACTCGGTCGTCTCGGCTTTGAATTTGAGAA
>CAMLLI010000712.1 GCA_946480685.1 uncultured Flammeovirgaceae bacterium
CACACGATCGCTGCTGTCCTGCACAGGCTTCAGTAGCAAGGCACACTTGGTGATACGTTGACTAAGCATACGCTGCCGACCGGCTACGTTGATTACGTGCGAGTCGCTGAGCTGATTGTCCAAATGATTCTGGATCAGGAACTGCCCGACAATCGATACGGTAGCAATTACGCTGAGTGCCAGGATATACCACATGCCCAGCTTGCTGAAGCGGTTGAATTTCAGTTTACTTTCAGGATTAAATTCCAGGGTCATTTACGTAGGAAATTTACGTAATAAATACGGTGAAATACTAATTTATACTACGGTGAGTTTGCACTCCGTTTTACGAAGACCTTTAAAAGGAAAAATGCCAGGCATGGCGACCTGACATTTACCTAACTAACCTAACTTGTGAATTGGAAGGAAAGATCTTTGTTATCGCGTAAAGCCTATATGTACATATCCCTCTTCTACTTTTACAGGGAACACAGCAATGTTGCATTCTTCAGCATTGAGACATTCGCCTGACTTCAGTGAAAAAGTTTTCTTGTGAAAAGGACACGCTACTTTCGGTTCGCCATCTTTTGAGCCGATCATACCGCGCGACAATACCATCTGCATTTTATGCGGACATAAATTCTGACAGGCATACCACTCGTTTCTTCTTGTAAAGTTGAATACCGCTATCTGCATATCTTTATACTTCACGCATGCTCCGCCATTCTCCGGAAAATCTTCTACGCGGGCTGCTTTAAACCATATTGAAACTTCTGCTTCGGCAGCAGGAGTGAATGTCTTTATCTCGTTGTGTAATTCCATAGATCGTTGTTACAAAATGTTCAGGGCGTCTGGCTATATATACTTTTGTTCGGTCTATCTGGTCGTTATTTTTTCCAGTCTATCGGGGCTTTCTGGCCACGCATGTCTACGTATTGGATGGTCTCATCTTCTTCTTCCGAGTTGATGAAGTGTTTGAACTTGGCGCGAAGCTTTGGATCTTCCACTACTTTCTTCCACTCGCAGTGATAGTTGGCGATGAGAGAAGCCATATCTTTTTCGAGCTCTTCGGCTATACCCAATGAATCGTTTACCACTACATCATAGAGATACTCAAGGCCACCTTCCATTTTGTTCAGCCACGTTGCTGTACGGGTAAGCGGATCGGCCGTGCGGATATAGAACATGAGGAAACGATCTATATACTTGATGCAGGTATCGGTATCAACATCGGCTACCAGTAATTTAGCATGCTGAGGTCTTGCGCCTCCATTACCACATACATAGAGGTTCCATCCTTTTTCTGTGGCTATGATACCGAAGTCTTTTGATTGTGCTTCTGCACATTCACGTATACATCCGGATACGGCTCCTTTAAGTTTATGCGGAGCGCGTAAACCTTTATAGCGTTCTTCTACAAACACTGCGAATGAAACGGAATCCTGAACGCCATAACGACACCATGTAGAGCCTACACAACTTTTAATTGTGCGCAATGATTTACCGTATGCGTGTCCGCTTTCAAAACCTTCGGCAATCAGTTCTTCCCATATATCCGGAAGCTGATCAACCCGCGCACCAAACATATCAATGCGTTGTCCACCGGTGATCTTGGTATATAGATTATACTTCTCTGCGATGCGTCCTATAGCAGAAAGCTTCTGTGGTGTAATCTCTCCTCCGGCAATGCGCGGCACAACGGAGTAGGTACCGCCCCGCTGAATGTTTGCCAGGAAGCGATCGTTGGAATCCTGGATCGTATCTTCTTTCAAAATCAGATCGTTCCAGATGCTGGCGAGCAGTGATGCAACGGCAGGCTTACACGTTTCACAACCGTCCCCTGCGCCATGGGTATTCAAAAGCTGATCATAGCTTTTGATACCCTTCACTTTAATGATATCATACAACTCTTGTCTGGTGTAGTTGAAGTGTTCGCAGAGTGTCTTCTTTACTGTATGGCCAAGCGATTCCAGTGTAATTTTCAACAGGTCGTTTACCATTGGTGTACAACCACCGCACCCGGTACACGCCTTGGTAGATTTCTTCAGGTCGTCAATTGTTCTTGCACCGCAGGATGTTACCTGTTCTACTATAGCACCTTTGGTTATGTTTTCGCATGAACAGATCTGTGCTGTATCGGGTAACCCTTTTACACCGGCAGCTTCATCATTTGCTTTACCGCCTCCGCCAACAATGAGTGTCTCGGGATTTTCAGGGAGCGGCATTTTGTTCATCACCATCTGGTGAAGTATATTATACTGGCTGGCATCACCAATCAATATACCACCGAGTAAATATTTACCGTCTTCTGAAATGTTGATGCGCTTGTAAGTGCCTTTGTGTTTGTTCTTGAAAACGATCGGTATATGTGGTGTTGCATCGCAGAATGGATCACCAAAGCTTCCTACATCTACACCAATCAATTTTAGTTTGGTAGACATATCAAAGCCGGTAAATGATTTGGATGAATCACCCGTAATCTGACGCGCTACTATATCGGCCATGTCATAGCCTGGCGCTACCAAGCCATATACCATGTTGTTGTGTACTGCGGCTTCTCCGATGGCAAATATATTTTCATCAGTCGTGCGCATATAGTCATCCACCACGATCCCTCCACGCGGATGAACATTTAGCAACGTTGCCTTTGCCAGCTCATCGCGCGGACGGATACCTGCAGAAATGACCAGCATTTCAATATCGAGTTTGGTATCGTCAGCGAACAACAGTCCTTCCAACTTACCATTGCCTTCTATTTTCTTTGTGCTTTTACCGGTATGAATAGTAATACCTAACTGCGATAATTTACCGGCAAGTATATCTGAACCGGCATCGTCAATTTGCCTCGGCATCAATCGCGGAGCAAACTCTACTACGTGTGTCTCAAGACCAAGATCGAGCAACGCTTTAGCAGCTTCGAGTCCTAATAGACCACCGCCCATAACAGCACCGCGTTTTACTTTCTTTGCATACTCAGTGATCTGCACAAGATCTTCGATGGTACGGTATACAAAAACACCATGACGCTCCACGCCTTCTATAGCCGGAACAAATGCACCGGAGCCTGTAGCAAGTACGAGGTAATCATATTTATCCGAGCGGCCGGTATGAGTACGAATTGTTTTATCAATGCGATTGATCTCGGTAACAAGTTCACCGGTATGTAACGCTATATTATTGTCAGTATACCATTCAGCAGGTGCCATGAGCAAATCTTCCGCGGTGGAGCCGGAGAAATAACTGCTCAGGTGAACACGGTCGTATGCAGGCCGTGGTTCTTCTCCGTATACTACAATGTCTACAGCGGTGGAACGGTTACGTAGTTTTTCGCAAAACTTGTATCCTACCATTCCATTTCCTACTACGATGATCCTCTTCTTCATTGCACTCGTTTTAAGTATTTCGAAGCCAAATTTTAAGTAATTATACGTAAATAAGTTCA